>JAGHSS010000063.1 GCA_018065745.1 Candidatus Neoflavobacterium equi
CTTATTATGTATGTGCTGCATTAACGCTTGCTTTGGCGAGTTGTAGTACTCAAAAAATGCCTACTACATTAATAACATCTTATGACAAATTACCTTTAAAAAACACCCCTTTATCAGAGAACGACCTGAAGAGATGGAGTCACTTGGACTTGATTAAAGATACCGTTCCTGGAATGAGTGTTGACAAGGCTTATGCAGAATTATTAAAGGGTAAAAAACCAAAACAAGTTGTTGTTGCGGTTGTGGACTCAGGAATTGACATCAACCACCCAGATTTAGCAGCAAACATTTGGAACAACCCAAAAGAAGTGGCTGGAAACGGTATTGATGACGACAAAAACAATTATGTTGACGACGTTCACGGATGGAACTTTTTAGGAGATTCTGATCGTGAAAACATGGAATATGTGCGCATCTTGAAAAAAGGTGATGACGGTTCTGCAGAATACAAACGTGCAAAAGCAGAGCATGAAAGCGATATGGCTGAAGCGATGCAAGGAAAAATGCAGGTTGATTTTATCACTAAAGCTATAGAGACTTTACAAAAAGAAACAAAGAAAGAAACGTTGACTGTAGCAGATATCAACGCTATTAATTCTAAGGATTCTGAAGTAAACGCTGCAAAAGAAACCCTGTCTAGAATTTTGGGACGTGTGTCTTTTGAAGATTTAAAATCTCAAGTGAATTCAATGAAAGATCATTACTACGGACAATTGAATGGTCATTTGAACTTACAATTAGACGGTAGAAAAGTGGTTGGAGACAATCCAAACGATATTAAAGATACAAAATACGGAAACAACAACGTGGTTGGACCAATCATCGGTTCTGCAAAACACGGAACACACGTTTCAGGTATCATTGCTCAAACAAGAGGAAATGACTTGGGAGGTGACGGTGTTGCTGACGGATTTGTAAAGATCATGGCTGTTAGAGCTGTGCCAGATGGTGATGAGTATGACAAAGATATTGCTTTGGCCATCAGATATGCTGCAGACAACGGTGCTAAAGTGATTAACGGATCATTTGGAAAATACTATTCTCCAAATAAAGAATGGGTTCAAGATGCTTTAAAGTATGCTGAATCTAAAGATGTTTTGGTCATCTTTGCTGCTGGTAACGACTCTAAGGATTTGGATGTGATCAACAAATACCCATCAGATTCTTATGACGGTAAACCTGCAACCTTGACAAACGTTATGATTATTGGAGCTTTGAACCCAAGTTACGGTTCTGATATGGTCGCTAGTTTCTCTAACTATGGTGCAGAAAACGTTGATATTTTTGCTCCAGGAGCTAAAATTTATGCAACTACACCAGAAAATACGTATGAGTATTTACAAGGAACATCTATGGCATCTCCAAATGCTGCAGGTGTAGCTGCAATGGTAAGAGCATATTACCCAAGTTTAACAGCTGCTGAAGTAAAACAAGTTTTGATGGAATCAGGAATCACGTTGACCCAAGATATTAAAGTTGGAGAGCGCAAAATCCAAAAGCCTTTTAACACTGTTTCTAAATCAGGTAAGATCATCAATGCGTACAACGCAATCATCTTAGCGGATAAAATGGCTAAAAAGAAAAAATAAGATTTCAAAAATGAGTATATTTAGAGCCACAAAGTAGCAATTACTTTGTGGCTCTTTTTTTTTAAAACACCTGTAAAATGAGAAAAATTATTTTATTAGCCTGTTGTGTGACCACTTCGCTTTGGGCACAGAAGTCCCCAAACCCTGGGTACTGGCAGCAACACGTTGACTACAAAATGGATGTAGCAATGGATGTGAAAACCTTTCAATATTCTGGTACACAAGAATTGGAATACACCAACAATTCTCCAGACACCCTGCGCAAAGTTTTCTATCACTTGTATTTTAACGCGTTTCAACCAGGAAGTGCCATGGACCACCGTTTAAAGGAAATTTCAGATCCTGACAAACGCATGGTTAAGTCATTTAAAAGAAATGAACAAGTGGTTAAAGAAAGTAGAATTTCTACTTTAAAACCAAATGAAATTGGTTTCTTGAATGTATCTGAATTAAAACAAGACGGAACCCTTTTGAAATCTCAAGTGGTTGGTACTGTTTTAGAGGTTACTTTAGCGCAGCCTATACTTCCGGGAAGTAAAACAAAATTCAATTTAAAATTCAATGGTCAAGTACCGCTTCAAGTGAGACGTTCTGGAAGAAATTCTGAAGAAGGTGTTGCATTATCCATGACGCAATGGTATCCAAAAATGGCTGAATTTGACTTTGAAGGATGGCATGCTGACCCCTATATTGCAAGAGAATTTCACGGAGTTTGGGGTAATTTTGACGTCAAACTTACTTTAGATAAAAACTATACGGTTGGAGCAACTGGATATTTGGAAAACAAGAATGAAATTGGACACGGATATCAAGATGCTGGTGTGGAAGTTAAAATCCCTAAAAAATCCAAAAACCTTACATGGCATTTCATAGCACCTAATGTACACGATTTTGCATGGGGAGCTGACAATGAATTTGCTCATGATAAAATTACGGGTCCAAACGGTGTAGAATTGCACTTCCTATACAAAAAGGATAAGGAATACAGCAGTAGATGGAAAGATTTACAACCAAAAACAGCAGACTTAATGCAGTTTTTCAATGACAATATTGGAGTGTATCCATACAAACAATATTCTGTAATTCAAGGTGGTGACGGAGGAATGGAATATGCCATGGCAACGTTGATTACTGGAGATAGAAGCTTACCGTCTTTGATTGGAGTTACTGCGCATGAATTGGCACATATGTGGTTCCAACACATTTTGGCTACTAATGAAAGCAAACACTTCTGGATGGATGAAGGATTCACGTCTTTTATTTCTGATTTAGCCGTGTCAAAAATCATGGATAAAAAACTTCAAGAAGATGAAAATCCATTCCAATCCATGTACAACAACTATTACTATATGGTTGCTTCTGGAAAAGAATTGCCACAAAGTACCCATGCAGACCGTTTTGATACAAACAGAAATTACGGGATATCTGCCTATTCAAAAGGAGCTATTTTCTTGACCCAATTGGGATATGTAATTGGAAATGACAACATGATGAAAACACTGCGCAGGTATTATGACGAATTCAAATTCACGCATCCAACACCAAATGACTTCAAACGCACAGCAGAACGCGTTTCTGGAGCATCATTAGACTGGTATTTGAATGATTGGACCAAAACGACCAACACCATTGACTACGGTATAAAAAGTGTTGTAGAAGCTACAAATCAGACTAAGGTGACTTTGGAACGCATTGGAATGATGCCGATGCCACTTGATGTTGTTGTAGTTTATGAAGACGATACTTATGAAGGTTTTTACATTTCAAACAGCTTGATGCGTTGGAACAAAGAAAATCCGTTTCCAGCAATGAAACGCACCGTGTTAACTCCATGGGATTGGGCACAACCAACCTTTGAATTTACAATTGATAAACCAAAGGCAAAAATCAAAAATATCATTATTGATCCAAGCCAAATGATGGCAGATGTCAATAAAGAAAACAACGTTTACACAAAGCAATAAAACAAAAAAGGGGATAATTAAATTATCCCCTTTTTTTATTCTAGTTTTATGATACTCAGATTAAGATTCTGCATGTGAACATCTGCATTGATATTCAGTACATAGTAATATGAAATGATATCACCTGCTGTAATGTTTAATACAATGGATCCAGTAGTTGTCCATTCATCGCGAATGGGTGCATCTACCATACCCCTACTCAAATACCCAAATTCTGTACCGCTCTTTTTCAACAGCAAAACGAATTTTCTATTCCCTGGCTGCAAATTGTGTACTGAAAACGCACCGTTAAACAAATAATTACCCGACTTTTTAATTCTAACAGTTCCTTCACTCAACACCTCAAAAACGTCTGGAGAATTGGAAATTACATCCGCACTACCCAGGTTTGCAAGGGTGTGAACATTGCTTGTCTTTGGCAATATTTGCGAGTTCTTAGCAAAGTTTTTAGACCATATCATGGTGGGTAATGTTTTAAAAGACATGGATTGCCACCCCCCATTTGAATACAAATACATGGCATCCAAGGTCGTGTTGAACACAATAGATCCAATCACAGGGTTGGAAATAGCTCTCATTTCAGCGTCTTGCATTCGCGGCGGAACGAAACTTTGATTTTTTGAATTCAAAATCAATTGGGCAGACTCTGGGATATCAACTGTACCTATTCCTACTTGAGCTTGTAGCATACTACAAAACAACAAGAGTGCTACATAAATATATTTCATCGCTTATTGAATTTTAGTAATACCCATACTTGTAAGCACGATAGAAGCATTTACTGGAGTAGTTTCATACGCATTTGTTGAAGTGTTGAACCTGGAAATTTGATACACAAATTCAACGACATCGTTTTCATTGATTTTCAACACAAAAGTTCCATTAGTTCCCCACCAATCTTGACTTGGCATTTGTACAAATCCTCTATTTAAATATCCTACAAGATCTCCATTAACACGTAATCCTAAACTGTATCTTACCGTTCCAGCAAATAAGTTATTGACAGATATTCCGGCATTAAATATAAAAACTCCTGAAGCCAACACCTTCACTTTACCATCAGACACAAAGGTGTATAATGTAGGTGAAAAGTTAGTTGCATTGGTATTGTTTAAAGGCAATGGAAGTAAGTTGGTAGAGTTCAAAGACAATGTTCCTGAATTCTTTTTAAAAGTAATTGCAGGTGCACTACCATAATTCAAACTTTGCCATCCAGTGGAAGACTTTAAATACAGTGCATCATTGGTACTGTTAAATACTAATGAACCGTCAAGTGGTGCATTGATTGCATTCATTTGATCATTTGTCATTCTTGGAGGAACGAACGTCTTTGAATTACTATCAATTTGTAAAATAGAACTTGGACTCGGATTTGTGGTTCCTATCCCAACTTGAGCGTAACTTATAATCCCCATTAAAAGCAACGCAAATGTGCTGATTTTTTTCATAAAATTTGTCGATTATGTACCCTATTACTTAATCGACTGCGAATATAGATGTTAAAAATATTCCTACTAAAATGAGTTTATAATCTAGAATAAATACATAATA
>JAGHSS010000042.1 GCA_018065745.1 Candidatus Neoflavobacterium equi
TTACAAAAAACAAAACTTTGGCACACTCTTTTGCGTTATTGTAGATTCAGACAACAAATACTCATAATTGGATAATAACAATGCCAAAGTTTTTTACAAAAACCACGAATCGTACTGCACTGATTTTATCGAACTTTCATGGCACTTTAGAAGCAAGCCTTCAAGGTTTAGGCAGTATTGAGCCACAACGTATTTTAGTGATTAAAGAAGATCCAATTTCGACTCAACACATTTTAGTACATGACAAAGTTTTAGTTGGAAACTCTATTCGTTTAGAAAAGAAAGATGTCGAATCTGCCAATAAAAATCGCCAAGATCTTTATCACTTGCTTTCAACTGTTTTAGATCAAGTTAAATCTGCTTAATTTATTTTAAGATTTAAACAAAAAACTCGCCTTCTGGTGAGTTTTTTATTATCTATTAAAAATGGTGAAATTTTAGGTATTAAAAAAGCTCGCATTTCTGTGAGCTATTATGTTGGAAGGCTAGTGCTGATTTATTGTTCAATAGCTAGTTAAAACATAGATTTAAACTCAACGAGCTGTCATTGATCCGTCCAACTTCATCGTAGCGTCTTTGTTCGACCTACTGTAGTTTTACTATAGGTTTAGGATTTATTTGATGCAATCATTTTAACATTTCAAAACTTTATTCAATCACAAATTAAATTGAATAAATCTTAAATAGGTTTAAAATTTATCATCGGATTTTGATATCTATCCTATACCCCTTTTTAAACATTTAAAGGCTTACAAGACACTGTTATAGAAACAATTTTTTCTTCTTACGACGTGTATAAAAGAAATATAAACCTAAGAACCAAAACGGCGAGATAGCCAAGGCGATGAGGGTCTGATAATTCAGTGCCAATATCACAAGACTAAATGCAAGAAAGATCAAAGTTGCCCATGACATAAAGATACCGAATGGCATTTTATAAGTCGATTGTGCATGTAATTCAGGATCTTTACGTCGATAACTTAAATACGCCATCAAAATCAATGCAAATGTAAAAATCACCAAAATTGAACCAAATGTAGAAACAATGGTAAATGCCGTCATCACGTTTGGAACAATAAAGAGAATAGAAGTACCTATAACCACAAGAAGCATCGAAAATAACAAACTATTTTTAGGTACTTTACGCTTGGTTAACTTTCCAAACTGCGGTGCAGCATCTTTTTCAACGGCTAAACCGTATAACATCCGACTGGTGGCAAAAATGCCACTATTTGCAGAAGACATGGCTGAGGTCGCAACGACAAAGTTCATTAGACTTGCTGCTGCTGGAATACCAATCAAAGTAAAAAACTGTACAAAGGGACTTTGCTCAGTACTGATTTGACTCCACGATGTGACGGATACGACACAGACCAGTGCTGCAACATAGAACAACATGATGCGAATTGGAATTGAATTAATCGCACGAGGTAAAGATGTGTGTGGGTCTTTGGTTTCAGCCGCTGTCGTTCCAACCAATTCAATTCCAATAAAGGAAAATATCGCAATTTGGAAGCCAGCAAAAAAACCCGACAAGCCAAACGGGAACAATGCATTTTCATCTAGTAAATGGCTGAATGATGCCAC
>JAGHSS010000041.1 GCA_018065745.1 Candidatus Neoflavobacterium equi
CATATCAATTGATAAGCCCATTCCCAATTGAAATTTCGGAATGGTTTCCCTATATTTGAACAAATTCACTGGTATGAAACGTTTTATCTATCTGATCCTAGTCCTGTTATTTTCAATATCCACCAACGCCTCTTTTATATTGGTGCCGATGGATCATGAATCTCAAAAAAATCACCTTAAGGCTTATGGGATTACCTATTTTGCGTTGAGTAAAACATATAAAGTTTCCTGGTTACTCAACTACAGAGGCGGTTCATTTATGTTGCCAGACGCTCCAGAATTGCGCAAAGAATGCCAGATCAGGGGCGTGAGTTTTGAAATCATATCAGATCAAAAACAGCAACAGATATTGGTTGAGATTGCGGCTCCATCAGAAAATATGGAGGCGGTAATTTTAGAAAAAGCACCTAAGATAGCCGTGTATACTCCCTCTGGTAAAATGCCTTGGGATGATGCGGTTACCTTGGTATTGACCTATGCTGAAATACCTTTCACCCCGGTTTATGATACTGAAGTTCTGCGCAATGATTTGTTGCTCTATGACTGGTTGCACTTACACCACGAAGATTTTACTGGCCAATATGGAAAATTCTTTGGTGCTTACAGAAATGCTCCTTGGTACATACAACAGAAAAAAGATGCTGAAGCCTTGGCTGCTCAGTTGGGTTACGCTAAAGTCTCTGACGCCAAATTGGCGGTGGCTCATAAAATTAGAGATTTTGTAATTGGCGGCGGTTTCATGTTTGCGATGTGTTCAGCAACAGATAGTTTTGACATTGCGCTAGCCGCTCAAGATGTTGATATTTGTGAACCGATGTTTGATGGCGATGCCTCAAGTCCCAATTATCAAGCCCAATTAGATTTTGGAAAGACTTTTGCTTTTAAAGACTTTATCTTGGTTAGAGACCCTCAAAAATATGAGTTTTCTGATATTGACATGACAGAGCAACGCCGGATATTACCAGATAAAGATTATTTCACCCTGATGGATTTTTCTGCAAAATGGGATCCTATTCCCACCATGTTGACACAAAACCACACCCAATTGGTCAAGGGATTCATGGGACAGACCACTTCTTTTAAAGGAGATTTAGTGAAATCAAATGTTTTGAGATTGGGAAGTAATCTCAGCAATGAAGAAGCCAGATACATTCACGGTACAAAGGGAAAGGGCATGTTTACCTTTTATGGAGGGCATGATCCAGAAGATTACCAACACCGCGTAGGAGATGAGCCAACGCTGTTGGACTTGCATCCAAATTCACCAGGCTACCGCTTAATTTTAAATAATGTGCTTTTTCCTGCAGCGCGCAAAAAGCCACAGAAGACATAAAAAAAAGCACAGTTATCCATTTGATAGCTGTGTTTTTTTTTATGGTGTGTTTGTATTATTTCAACAAACTTGACAATACATTTAATGCTGTATTAGATAAGTCCGTAGTGTTAGATGTCGTTGTTGTTTCTGTCGTTGTTGTTCCAGAAGACGTTGCGTCTGTTCCCAACAAACTCAAGAAGCTCGCATATTTAGTTGTTCCCAAAGCAGATTTGATTTTTGTCAATGCCGTGTCTTTGAAACCACTCAATTTAGAAGCATAGGCCGCTTTGTCAGAAACAGAAGCAATTGAGTTTGTATTTCCAAGGTATTGCGTCAAAGCAGTAGTCACTTTTAATTTTTGAGAAGTTGACAAGTCCAATTTGTCATCTAATAGAGTGTTTACTTCTTTAACTGTAGTACTGATGTTAGAAACTTTTGAAATCTTTGTTTCAGAATCGCTTACCAATTTGATGTTATTAACTTCTTCTAAAATTTTTGCAACGTCCGTTGGTGTATTATTTTTAGTAGAGTCTTTGGCTGCAGCAGCACTTTTTAAAGTTTCAATTTTAGTTTTTAAAGCAGCAACTTTGTCGCCCGCTTTAGTAGCAGTAGCAGAAGAATTTCCAGAAACTTCAGATGTTTTTAACGCACCTAATTTTTCTTTTAAATTGGTTGCTTTACTTTCAGTTTTAGAATCGGTAACCTTTAAATCTTTAATTTTTTGTTTTAAATCATTAAGAGTTTTTGTTTTTACTGAGTCCGTAGTCGTGGTGTTTGCAGCTGTTTCCTTAGCTATATTAACCTTATCTAAGATGGTTAATTCTTTTGTTGATTGTGCAAATGATGCAAATGATGTTGCTAAAAATGCCAGCGTATAAATTGTCTTTTTCATGATCTTGTGTAATGTATTTTAACCTTTTCAAATATCAAGCCAAAACCCTTAATTATACAAAAGTTTTATAAACTTTTTTTTTGCTTTTCTGTACGGCTGAACGGATCTAAAATGTATCTTTCCCAAATTAAAATCCTAACCCCTTATGGTTCAGATAATCTCTATCATCTTACTCCTTATACTGGTGTTTGTCGTGTATCAAAATTTTATTTTGAACAAACAGCTCAAGAAACACCGTCAAGAGATGCATCAATTACAGCAAAAATATGCTGGTGAAAACTTGACGTCCATCAACACCCGTTTGAATCCCCATCTGTTCAAGAACATATTAAATTCCATACAGTCCCATGCGTATCAAACTTATTACACCATAGAAAAATTGTCTAATGTTTTGGATTATGTCTTGTATGAAACCCAAGCAAAGTATGTTTCTGTAAGGGATGAAATGGACTTTGCTAAAAATTTAATTGAAATCAATAAAATAAAGTTAAGTCCGTTATTTGACTTAAGGGTAAAAATAAAGTATGACGATACTAATCCCATTGTTGACAAGCCCTTGATGGGGCCTTTGATATCCATTGATTTGATTGAAAATGCATTCAAGCATGCAGACATACAAAATCCAGAATCTTTCATATCCATTGTCATGGAGTTGAAGGGAGATCACTTTTCCTTGGCGGTTTCAAATAAAATTTCTGTAAAGCCAAAATTGCAAAAGTCAAAGAGTGGTTTTGGACAAGATTCATTGGAGAGCCGTTTGCAGCTGCTTTATCCGGGCAGGTATACGCTTGAAAAACACGCGGATGAAGATATTTACTTTGCCCAACTTAAAATTGATTTGAATGAAAAAGACCATTAAATGCGTGTTGATTGACGACGAGATTCCTGGCTTGACCTTTCTCAAGAGGCTGTGTGAACAGATAGATCGTTTGGAAATTGTGAAGGTGTATAACCAAAGTGAGAAATTTTTACACGACAAAGATTCCTTGGACTTTGATCTCTGCATTACAGACATTCAAATGCCGGGTTTAAGTGGGGTTGAATTGGTACATCTGATGCCTGATATTTACTTTATTTTTACGACAGCATACAAAGAATATGCTGTTGAAGCCTATGAATTGGATGTGGTTGATTACATCACCAAGCCGGTCAAAATGGAACGTTTGGAAAAGGCCATTGAAAAGGTAGTCCTGTTGATGGACCGTCAGGAGCCACAAAACGTCAAAACTCCAACCTTGACAGTCAATACAGACAAGGGGAAGATGGTGTTGTTGCATGAAAACATAAAATACATCCGCGTGGCTACCCAAGACAGCAGAGATAAAATCATGCACCTGGGAGATGGAACAGAAATTCTGGTCAAAAACATCTCCTTTGAAAAACTAGCTGCCGCGCTTAAAAGCCCACAGTTTATCAGGGTCAACAAAGGGGAGATGATTGCCACCGCCATCGTGACCTATTACTCCCATGATTTGATCAATACCTCCCTCAATATCGCCTCTAAACCCTTGAAGTTGACCTTGGGAGCACCATATAAAAACGACTTTATAAAAGTTTTGTAACAATATTTTATGTTTTCATTACAAAATCAGGGATCCTTGTCACAGCCCTCTTTTTTCTATCCTTTAATTGTTTTCATTTGTAGTATTAAACTGAACTAAAGCTCAATGAAAAATTACAAAAACGCCATCTTTTATTCTGTGATTCTCGCCTTTTTTGGAAGTATCATGTATTGGGTCACTTTGGAGGGAAAACATCTGGAAGTGGATGTGATTCCCGTGCATTCAGCGCTGGGACCCTGGAGTGAATTTTTAGATTCCATGTTGCATAATTTACAGCATCCATTGGCCATTTTACTGATACAAATCATCGCCATTGTTTTGGTAGCACGCCTTTTTGGTTGGTTGTTTAAAAAAATTGGTCAGCCCTCAGTGATTGGTGAAATCATTGCAGGAATTGCTTTGGGACCTTCTCTTTTTGGGGCCTATTTCCCAGAAGCATCTGCGGCTCTTTTTCCCATTGCCTCCTTGGGCAATTTGCAGTTTTTAAGCCAGATTGGGTTGATCCTGTTTATGTTTGTCATCGGTATGGAATTAGACCTTAAAGTTTTAAAGAATAAAGCCAATGAGGCAGTTATAATAAGTCATGCCAGTATTGTCATTCCTTTTGCCTTAGGGATGGTCTTGGCCTATTTCATATACACCCATTTTGCACCCACTGGGGTAGGATTTTTATCCTTTGCCCTCTTTTTAGGAATCGCGATGTCCATCACGGCATTTCCTGTTTTGGCGCGCATTGTCACAGAGCGCGGCATGCAAAAAACAAAACTCGGAACCGTGGTAATCACAGCGGCAGCCGCAGATGACATCACCGCTTGGTGTATCCTTGCCATTGTAATTGCCATTGTCAAAGCCGGTTCATTCATCAGTTCGCTCTACGTCATCGGTCTTGCCATTGCCTATGTTTTCATCATGATCAAATTGGTGCGTCCGTTTTTAAAACGCGTGGGAGATTTGAGTACCACCAAAAACAGCCTGACCAAATCTGAGGTGGCCATCTTCTTTATCACCCTCATGATTTCAGCATATTGTACTGAAATTATTGGAATTCACGCCCTTTTTGGAGCCTTTATGTGTGGCGCCATCATGCCAGACAACTCCAGATTTAGACACCTCATCATTGACAAAGTGGAAGACCTTTCCATCACCCTGTTCCTGCCGCTGTTTTTTGTATACACCGGTTTGAGAACTCAAATTGGGTTGATCAACGATGCCTATTTGTGGAAAATAACCGGCTTCATCATTTTGGTTGCCGTTGTTGGGAAATTTGTTGGTTCCGCCTTGGCCGCCCGTTTTATTGGACAAAATTGGCGGGATTCACTAACCATCGGCGCCTTGATGAACACCCGTGGTTTGATGGAATTGGTGGTGTTAAACATTGGATTTGACCTGGGGGTTTTAACTCCAGAAGTATTCGCAATGATGGTGATTATGGCCTTGGTGACCACGTTTATGACCGGTCCTGCTATAGATTTAATTAATAGAATTTTTAGGTCTAAAGATCTGCCATTAGGTCAAGAAATTACAGAGCTCAACAAATATAAAATTCTCTTTTCCTTTGGGAATCCAGAACGTGGCAAGAAATTGTTGCGCTTGGGAAATGCACTGACCAAGAAACAGGTAAACAATGCCTCATTGACGGGAATTTTGATGGGAGCAAGTGAGGATTTGCACTTTTTTGAAGAGAATTTTGAGCAAAAAAATTTAACACCGATTATTGAAGAATCCCAGCTCTTAAACCAAAAGATTCAAACCCTGTTTAAAATATCGTCAGACATTGAATCAGATGTGATTGAAATGTCCAACAAAGGCGATTACGACCTGCTGTTGATGCATGTTGGGGAATCCATTTACGACGGCACCCTATTGGGGAAATTGTTGGGATATACCACAAGAATCATCAATCCAGACCGTTTGATTGACAAGTTTACCGGAAAAGAAGGCTTGTTTGAAAATTCGCCATTTGATGAAAACACCCGCTATATTTTGACCAATACCAAAATTCCAGTAGGAGTCTTCATCGATAAAAATTTAGAAAATATTGATAATATCATGATACCGATATTTTCTAAAGAGGATGTTTTCCTAATTGAATACGCACAAAAATTTATACATAATAACGACGCTCAATTGGTTGTGGTGGATGTTTACAAACACATAAAAAATAATTTCACCCTCAAGGAATTGATCCGTTCCATTGAGCAAGTAAAGCCAAATCACATCACTGTTTTGGAAAACAACGCCATCAATACAGAATTGTTAACCACGCAAAACCTGATGGTCATCAGCCTGGACAGTTGGAAAAAACTGGTAGAATCCAGAAGCGTTTGGTTGAAAAACACCCCAAGTGTTTTAATTATCAAACCTTAATAATGATATTTTAAAAGCTATTTTTTTTGGGCGCCTCTCCTTGCTTCAGCAGCGCTTCAGCAAGGAGTCAGGCTTTCCGCTATATCTTTTGTAAAAAGCTTCAGTAAACTTCGCTTTTTTACAAAAGGATGCCGCTTCAATCCTTGGCGCGGTGTAACTTCCACATTTATTACTTTTTTATTCAAAGCGTTTTTTTATCTTTAAACAGTCCAACCAATCTTGCTTTAATGATTCTCAAACCTTTTGTCTCCCACTGGGGATTTCACCTGGCGCAAACCGTGCAAGATGAACAACTTCAACCTTATGCATATCTTTTAGCACAGCGACTTGATGAAGGTCATATTTGCGTGGATTTGTCCCGTGAATCCCTTCAACAATTTTATGACGCTCTTGAGGAAGATGTCAAGAGTCAACTTCCCCCTTTTTCTCCAATAACTGGTATTGAGAGTTGGTGGTTGAGCAGGTCTGAAAATTCCATCAAACCATTTGTGCTTTGGAAAGACCTGTTGTATATGGGACGTTACTTTAAATATGAAAGCCAGATCATGCTTGCTCTTAGCAAAATGCAACAGCGTTATGCAGCAGAGCTGCAAGAACAAAAAAGCGCTTTTTCCAAGTTGGAGGAGGTAGCAGCACATACAAGAGATACAGACTTGGAAGGGACAGACTGGCAATATGAAGCCGCAGTAAAGACATTTCACGCGCCTTTTTCCATCATTTGTGGAGGTCCAGGAACGGGAAAGACAACCACAGTAGCCAAAGTTTTGCGCCTGCTCTTTGCCCAACAACCAGACTTAAAAGTTGCCTTGGCTGCGCCAACAGGTAAGGCCGCCATGCGCATGGTTGAAGCGTTGAAGAACAACCCGCTTTACATTTCGCATTTGCAAGAATTATATCCTGATGTCAGCGGTTCTACCATACATCGTCTGTTGGGTTACATCCACAACAGTCCCCATTTTAAACACCATAGTGAACGTCCATTGCCCTTTGATGTGGTGGTGGTTGATGAGGCATCCATGCTTGACATGCCGTTGTTTGCCAAATTGCTAAACGCCATTGGTCCACACACGCGCTTGATATTGCTTGGAGACAGAAATCAATTGCCCGCAGTAGACGCCGGAGCTGTTTTTGGAGATTTGTGTGGCTTACAGGAATTAGAAACATACAAACCCTTTATTTCAAATTTGTATTTCAGTAGGAGGTTTGATGCCAACAGTGGTATTGGTAAACTCAGTGCTGGTATTCTTCAAGGAGCTGATGAAGTACTGGAGGAATTCCAACAAAACACCTCAGATGATGTCTTCATAGACGTCCATCACAAGGCGCAACTATTTGAACAAATGGCCTTGAAATACGCCTCTTTTATACAAGAGGAAGACCTCGTTAAAGCTCTGGAAAAACTCAACCACGTCCGTTTTTTATGCGCCGTTAAAGAAGGTGATTTTGGAGTGTATCAGGTCAATGCAAAAATTGAAAAGATTTTACAAGACAAAAAGCTGTTGCATCCCAACGGGGTGTTTTATCACAACCGTCCCATAATGGTCACTAAAAACGATGCAGAATTGGGACTTTTTAACGGTGATGTGGGGTTGATCAGAAGGGATGCTGAAGGCGTCTTCCAAGCTTATTTTTTGGATGGTGAAAATCAAATCAGGGTGTATTTACCTGCCTTTATCACAGCCTATGAAACGGTATTTGCCATGACCATTCACAAATCTCAAGGATCAGAATTTGATGAGGTGTGCATTGTGTTACCAGAAGCAGGCAATCACGTCATGATGAGTAAGGAGTTGCTTTATACCGCGGTAACTCGTGCCAAGAAGCGCTTGCTCATACAAGCTGAAAAAGAGGTGATCAAACAAACCATAATGCATTCCATTGAAAAGACCTCAGGAATTCAACAACGCATAAAATCTGCACTATGACCTACATATACACTGCCTATGATTTAGAACTGCTCACCCAAAAATTGGGTGACGTTTTGGGACAACAGTCAAATGCTGTATTTGAAACGGTATATATTGTTGTGGATAAAAACAGTGAACAGACTTATTTGATTGATTCACTTTCCTCCCAATTGGGGATGTTGGCAAACGTGAAATTCATCACGACCAAGGAACTTTTATATCTTTTAAACGACGTGCTCTCTGACGTCATGGAGTGTAAATCTGTACAAAATTCACTGCAAAAGCGTTGGACATTATTCCAACTTTTGGGAGAAGATGGGTTTGTGCAAGCCAACTCCATTCCTGCTAAATATTATGGAGAAGATGCCATGAAACGCATGGGATTGGCTCAAAAAATGCAAGAGTTATTTGACTCTTATGCCATACACCAAACACAGCTGTTGTTGGAATGGAAAAAAGGCACCCCAATAGCAGATGAGGAGGAGGCATGGCAAGCCGCATTATATCGCAATTATTTACAGACTATTCAAGAATTCAACACGGATCAAGTGGGGATGTATGAGGCCATTTCCAAATTGGATTTATTTGAAAAAGCCCAATTACACCAGCTGCTCAACCGTTTATATATATACAATTTACAACAGGGAAATGCCTTGTTTTACAATATATTAAGAGCGTTAGACGACGTTCTTGAAATACATTTATTTGCTGTGGAACCTCCAGATGCTACAAAGCAAATGACGGAGGTGATACATCTTAAAAATACCTATCACACGCTCATCTCCAACACCTTTCAACACGCTTGGCAACAACGCAGTTTGCTTGGAGAAAATGTCAAGAAACCAATTGATGCAGCTTCAATAAGCATTCAGTCTTGTTTTACCCCAACAAGAGAGGTAGAAGTATTATACAATTATTTGGTACATACGTTTGCAAACAGTCCGCGTCCCTTGGGCGGTAGAGATGTGGTGGTATACTGCACCAATATCAAAACGTATGCGCCCATAATCTCTGCCGTTTTTGACCGTGCACCCGTAAAACTTCCCTACAGCATTTCTGGATTTTCAGGAGTGGGGGAGGACGGCGTTGTTGAGGCCGTTTCTCATCTTTTTCAATTGGATTTGGAATGGATGAAACCGGAGGCGATCATGACCTTTTTGTCCCTTCCAATGGTTCATTCAAAATTTGAAATTGACCAATTGGACCTGTTGCGCAATTTGATTGAAAAGGCCAACATCAGAATGGCCTATACAGGAATGACAGAGAATGATACCCAATTGATTTCGTGGTCTCACGGCTTGAAACGTTTGATTTTAGGCGCTTGGACTGGAGTGGAGGACTGGATGGAAACTGCAGATAAAACCCCAATTTGGACTTTGGATCAAACAGAGGGAATTGGCATTGCTCAGTTGGTGAAATTTAACCATTTCATAGAGCAACTGCAGGAGTTCTTGTCTGCTTTAAACACCCCAAAAAACATGGGGGCTTGGGTTGAATTGTTCCGCAATGCCATTGCCATATTCTTTGATGAATCCGGAGTTTATGCTGAGGAACTTCACCGCTTAAAAAATAAAATAAGCAGTGTCTTATATGCTTTGAAGCGTGATGCCCTGATTGATAAGCACACCTTTATTTTGATGATACATACAGAATTAAATTCAAATTCTGAAAATTTGTCACACAGACAGCAGGGGATTTTGTTCTGTGATATCGCAGCTAACAAACCGGTACCCAAAGCGGTTATCTGCATATTGGGAATCAATTCAAATGCTTTTCCAAGAGTTGTACAACCGGTTGGTTTTGATCTTTTATACAAAAGAGCGGTGTTTTTTGGAGATTCTAATTACCAAGACAAACAGTTTTTTTCTGATGTGCTGCATCTCGCTAAAAGCAATTTGTTTTTCAGCTATTTGGGTACAAATGTAAAAACAAGGGCTGAACTTCCGCCTTCCATATTAATTGAATTAATGGTGGAATACTACCATAGACAGGGTAAAGACATTCCCGTGGTACATCACCCGCTTTTTGGACACAGCAACCTGTACAATGACGCAGATGCAACCCTGTACAATTACCTAATTACCAAGTCTAACAATGCAGCGGCATTGGATAAAAACGAGACTGTACAACATAAGTTCAATTCCAAACAATGGATTCCACTTGATGACTTTATCAATTTTTTTAAAGATTCAATCAAGTACTATTACAACAAAAATTTAAATATTTATTACACGGATATCAGTAACGCGCTACCGGGATTTCAAAGAGGTGAATTGGATGGTTTTCAGACTTGGCTATTGAAACAACATTTGATTGAAAAACAATTTTCTGGTGCTATTGACACGGAAAAATTGCGTTTGGAATTGGTGCAATTGGGATTGTTAAGGCTCTCCAATTTAGGTGTCATGGAATTGCGAAATATCAATAGTGAAGTGGTTGATATGTTTGCAGATGTACAAGATTTGTTGGTGGAGCCAAAAAGATCAATTAAGATTGAATACAACGCGCAAGTAGGCACGACGTCTTTGAGAGTTGTTGGGGAAATAACGTCTGTTTATGGTGCGAACTTTATCTATTTTAATACCTCTAAATCCCTCAACAAATACAAGTTTGAATTTTTAGTTCAACTCTACTTACTTCAGCAAATTGATCCTGAAATTAAAGGCTACTTTGTCAATAACGCTGGAAAAGCGACGGAGGTCAAACATCAGTTAAAAGACTTTATGGATGTTTTGGTTCCTCTATTCATCAATGGGCAGAACCAAATAAACCCCGTGCTGCTGCAAGACAAACCTTTGGTTTTTGAAAGTCACTCAAGTAAGTTTGGCTATGCAAATCCATATTTTGACAATGTGATTTCTAACGGCTATTTTGACCAATTTCAGCACCAAGATTTAATGAAAAACAACAATGATATAGTGGCTAATCTTTTAAAACAATTCAATCATGATAACTAAACCTTTTGATGTTAAAACCATCTCCCTTGTGGGAACCAATATGGTGGAGGCTAGTGCAGGAACAGGGAAGACTTATTCCATCGCGATTTTGTGTTTGAGATTATTGCTTGAAAATCATTTGAAATTGGAGGAAGTGTTGATGGTCACTTTTACCAAGGCAGCAGTGGGTGAGTTGGAGCTGCGCATCAGATCTTTCATCAAACAAGCACATGGTATTTTCTATAATTCCCCTACAAATGATCAACTCATTCACGACCTTGTTCAAGAGGGAATACAAACCTATGGATTAGAGGTGATGCGTTCACGTTTGGATCACTTGGTTCAAGACTTGGATGTCACTTCCATTTTTACCATACATTCGTTTTGTCAAAATACGTTGTTGACCCATGCCTTTGAAACGGGAATGCTGTTCCAAACACAAATGCAAAATGACGTCTCAGAACCGTTAGACGATCATTTAAATCGATTTTTTATCGATCACATCATACAACAAGAGGACGACTTACTGCTGCATATTTTCAATTCTGATTTTATTGACAGTTACATAGGTAAGAGAAGAGCTGACAAGACATTTATCAACTTGGAAGGCCGTTATTCAGATATATATGAAAGGTTAGAACAGGTGTTAGTAGCCCTTAAAGAAGATTGCTTCAAAAGACAGTGGTTGACCTATGACGATCTGATACAAGGGGTATTTCACGCAAGAAATAGCATGATGTTGCAGGAGAAATGTGCCACGCAATACAAGGCGGTTTTTGTGGATGAATTCCAAGATACGGACCGCATGCAATTTGCCATTTTTGACACTCTTTTTGCTGGTAGATCCATTCTTTTTTACATAGGTGATCCCAAGCAATCCATATACAGTTTTAGACAGGCTGATATTCAGACTTATTTGAACGCTAGAAGAAAGGTGGACAACCTCTATGAGATGAATGTCAATTTCAGATCCACCCCAGCATTGATTCAAGCGTGCAATCAATTTTTTGATGAAATCGCGTATGATTCCAAACACGACAATGGGAAGGGCGTGTTTCACAACACCTCCCATGATGCGGTTGAACAAATAAACTATGTACCAGTTGAAGCGGGTAAAAAAACAACAGTCAATGGTGCAGCTGTGTCTGTATCAGGAACTGAGGTTAAACCGCTTACACTCTTTTCAGGATTTGGTACTAAGGATGAAATTGAGCCTTTTGTGGTACAACAAATATTGGATTTGTTGCACCATGGAAATTTAAAAGGCCATTCCATAAGAGCTCAAGATATTGCTCTATTGGTCAGAAATAAGGACGACGGCAGAAAGCTGAAAAAAGCTTTGGCCAAAAAACGTATACCCGTTGTTTTTTCTGAAGATGAACAACTAGCTCAAACAGCAGCTTTTACAGAAATTCGCTATGTTTTGGAAGCTATTTTACAACCGTCTTACGGCAGTATATTGAAAGTTTTGCTCACACCAATGACGCATTTCAAGGTGTCTGATATTCCTTATTTGAATATCAATGAACACGTTCAACGTTTTATTGAATTCAAAGAAAAGGCTACAAATTTTGGTGTGTATGACGGACTTTATGCCTTTATAGATGCTTATGATGTGGAAGGTGCGTTGGACAATAACAGGTTGTTTTCCAATGTGGTTCAGTTGGTTGAGGTACTTCACAACAAACAGCGTTGGAATTCTTGGAACACAACACAGTTGATTCAATCCATGATGGATACAACGGCATACACGGGAGAAGATTATTTGGTGCGCATGGAAACAGATCAAAGTGCCTTGCAGATAAAAACCATTCACGGGTCCAAGGGACTCCAGTTTCCAATTGTTATGGTGCCTTACACAGATTGGACCCTGCGTGCACCAAATAGCAACCAATTTGTTGAATACAGAAATGATTTGGGACACTATGTATTTGAATCCTTGACAAGTGAAAATGTGGCCCTTTACAAAGAACAAACAGAGCAAGAAAACAGAAGGTTGCTTTATGTGGCATGTACTCGTGCTGAATATCAATTATACCTGTATAAAACAAAGGTTAAAACATCCACATTGAGCAGTTTTACATCGCATTTGCAGGATTCAGGTGTGGTTGAAAAATTGATTGTTACTTTGGATGATTTAAAGGAAACAAGTTTTTACAAAGGGGTGAAGACGTCTTTTAAACCCAGCGTATTGCCCGTTCCAGAGATTTGTTTATCAGATACAAACTGGAGAAAAATGTCCTTTACTTTCTTGAGTGAGCACCAGTACATTCCCTCCAAAATGCCGGTTTTAAAAAGTGAATCTGATTATGATCAATTTGTGTTTCACACATTGACCAAGGGAAGTGACACCGGTAATTTGTTACACGATATTTTGGAAAATATTGATTTTACCAACGCCACGCTTTGGGAGAAACAAATTATGAGAAGTATTCGCAAGTTTGCTCCTGGAAAGGATGCTGAATATGCTGATGGGCTTTTGCAGATGCTGACTCACATCACCTCTGTACCGCTTACATTGGGTGAAAACACGTTTAGTTTGTCTTCCATAAGCAATGAACAGAAAAAAAATGAGTTGGAATTTCACATTCCTGTGGAGGAATTATCTGCACACAACATCAATGAGTTGTTGCATACAGATTTGAATTTTAAACTAAAAAGTGGGGTGTCTTATGCTGGAATTTTAAATGGATTGGTGGATTTATTCTTTGAACATCAAGGAATGTATTACATCTTGGATTGGAAGTCCAACCATTTGGGATATACTACTGCTGCATATTCTGGTACCGCTATGGAACAGGCAATGCAGGTCAACAACTACCATTTACAACATCAAATATACCGTTTTGCCATGGTCAAATATTTAAAGTCTAAACTGCCAGACTTTGATGAAAAAAAGCATTTTGGAGGGGTTATTTACCTTTTCTTGAGGGGGATTAGATCAGATTCAACTTCAGGAATATACACCTACATCAAGTAAGCACAACAAAAAAAGGTTACCCACCATGTGAGTAACCTTTTTTGTTGGCTGTGCTGTAAGCACTATATAAGTTGAATTACAACGGAATGTTTCCGTGTTTTCTCTTTGGAGTTTCCACCACCTTGTTTTCCAACATCGCAAAAGCTTTAATCAACTTTCTTCTGGTGTCTTGAGGGAAGATTACTTCATCAATAAACCCACGTTGCGCCGCTGCATAAGGATTGGCAAATTTCTCTGCATATTCAGTTTCTTTTTCCAACAATTTAGCTGCAGGATCTGCTGCTTCTGCAATTTCTTTTTTGAAGATAATTTCAGATGCACCTTTGGCACCCATTACAGCAATTTCTGCTCCAGGCCATGCAAAGTTCAAGTCTGCACCAATGTGTTTGGAATTCATTACGTCATAAGCTCCACCATAGGCCTTTCTAGTAATTACCGTTACTTTTGGAACCGTTGCTTCAGAAAGCGCGTATAACAATTTTGCTCCGTGAACGATGATTCCGTTCCACTCTTGGTCTGTTCCAGGCAAGAATCCAGGTACATCTACCAACACGAGTAAAGGAATGTTAAACGCATCACAGAAACGTGTAAAACGAGCTGCTTTTGTAGAGCTGTTCACGTCCAAACACCCTGCAAGGAACATGGGATTATTTGCCACAATACCTACAGATTTCCCTCCGATGCGAGAAAAACCAACGATGATGTTTTCTGCAAAATTCTTGTGAATTTCAAAGAAAGAATCTTCGTCAATGATGTGGTTAATGACCTCGTGCATATCATAAGGTTTATTGGCGTTGTCAGGAACCAAATTATTGAGTTCCAAACGCAATTCCTCATTTAAAGTATACGGTAAGTCCGCTGGGATTTCTGTGTTGTTTTGAGGTAAATAGCTCAACAAACGCTTCACATCTTCCAAGCATTCCACGTCATTTGCAGATGTGGTATGAGCCACACCAGATTTTGTTGAATGGGTTGATGCACCACCCAATTCTTCTGATGTTACCGTTTCATTTGTTACCGTTTTTACCACGTTTGGTCCGGTAACAAACATATAAGATGTATTTTCAACCATCATGGTGAAATCTGTCATTGCTGGAGAGTATACGGCACCACCGGCACATGGACCCATAATGGCAGAAATTTGTGGAATAACCCCAGAGGCTTGTACATTTTTGAAAAAGATGTCTGCATATCCACCAAGTGAGCGCACACCCTCTTGAATTCTTGCACCACCAGAGTCATTTAATCCCACCATTGGCGCACCCATTTTCACCGCCATATCCATCACTTTACAGATTTTCTCAGCGTGTGTTTCTGACAAGGCACCACCAAAAACGGTAAAGTCTTGTGCAAATGCGTACACCAATCTTCCGTTCACCGTTCCGTATCCTGTGATAACACCATCACCCAAGTAATACTCTTTATCCATACCAAAATCTTTGGTTCTGTGAGTTACAAAGGCTCCGATTTCTTCAAAAGATCCCTCGTCAAAAAGGTAATTGATGCGCTCACGTGCCGTCAATTTTTTCTTAGCGTGTTGGGTGTCTATTCTCTTTTGTCCGCCTCCCAATTTGGATTCGGCAATTTTCTTTTCTAATATGTTGAATTTATTTGATTCCATAGTTTTAGTTTGGTAGGCGAAGGATTTTTTGATCTGCTACATACTGTTTTAAAGCAACCAATGCTGCAATTTTAGCTTCTTTTTCTCTATTGGCAGAAATCATATCTGCGCTGTAGTATTTTTTGACAAAGTTGGTGTCAAAATCACCAGAGGTAAAGGCTTCATGTTGGAATACAAATTGTCCAAATGGCAAGGTGGTGCTCACGCCTTCAACCTTGTAATTTGCAATCGCTTCCAACATAATTTGGATCGCTTCTTCACGGTCTTTACCATAGGTAATCAATTTTGATAGCATCGGGTCATAATAGATAGGCACTTCCATACCTTCTTCAAAACCGTTGTCCACACGAATACCTGTTCCTGTAGGCAATTGGTACACGTCCAATGTTCCCACAGATGGCAAGAAGTCATTTAATGGATCTTCAGCATACACACGCAATTCCAATGCGTGCCCTTTGATCTGTAAATCCTCTTGTTTGATTGGCAATACTTCCCCGCGAGCTACGCGAATTTGAAGTTCAACCAAATCCATCCCCGTGATAAGTTCTGTTACTGGATGTTCTACCTGCAAGCGGGTATTCATTTCCAAGAAGTAGAAATTTTTGTTTTCATCCAACAAAAATTCCACAGTTCCCGCTCCAACATAGTCACATGATTGCGCCACTTTTACAGCAGCTTCTCCCATGGCTTTTCTAATTTCAGGCGTTAAAACTGCAGAAGGTGCTTCTTCAACCACCTTTTGGTGTCTTCTCTGAATGGAACACTCTCTTTCAAAAAGGTAAACGACATTCCCGTGGGTGTCTGCCATGATTTGAATTTCAATATGTCTTGGTGATCCCACATATTTTTCAATAAATACAGATCCGTCTCCAAAAGCATTGGTCGCTTCTGAAATGGCACGTTGCATTTGCGATTCAAATTCTTCTGGTTTTTCAACCACTCGCATCCCTTTTCCACCACCACCAGCAGAAGCTTTGATCAAAATTGGGAACCCCACTTCTTGAGCTACTTTTTTAGCTTCTTTAAGATCTGTTATGGCGTGGTCCAAACCTGGAACCATTGGTATATCATAGGCTTTTACCGCTTCTTTAGCGGCCAATTTAGATCCCATCACGTGAATTGCGTGAGATTTAGGCCCGATAAACGTGATGTTGTTTTGCTCCGCTTTTTCAGCAAATGTGGCATTTTCTGATAAAAATCCATAGCCAGGGTGGATTCCATCCACGCCTAAAGCTTTGGCAACTTCTATGATTTTATCTCCTAAAAGATACGATTGATTTGATGGAGCTTCTCCAATACAAACCGCCTCATCAGCAAATTTTACATGTGGAGATTGTCTGTCTGCAACAGAGTATACTGCTACCGTTTTGATGCCCATTTTCTGAGCCGTTTTCATCACGCGTAACGCAATTTCTCCACGGTTAGCTACTAATATTTTTTTCATTTGATTTTTTCTTTAAACTGAATAAATGACCCTAAGATTCAAATTCAACCAACAGTTGCCCTTTTTCAACGGCTTGACCTTTGGTAACGGCTATGGATTTGATAATTCCTGAACGTGGAGAATCAAAACTGTTCTCCATTTTCATGGCTTCTAAAATCAACAAATTGTCTCCTTCATTTACCTCTTGTCCCACTGTGACGTTTATTTCAAGGATTAATCCTGGCATTGGTGCTTTGATGGCATTGACTACTTTGGTCTTGCCAATTTCAAATCCCATCTCTTTGATCAATTTATCCAATTCATTGGCTATGGAAACCTTATATGTGGTGTTGTTTACAACAACTGAATATGATTTATTGTGGAAATCAGCCTCAGAAATTTTGGTTTTGTATCCGGTGTTTTCATGAATTAAATGAAACTCACCTGCATTTAAGCCAACCGTGTCTAAAGCCGTAATTTCTTCTTCAGTCACTTCAAAATTGAAATTTTGATTGACTGAGACGTTGTAGGATTTACTCATTTTAGTTTGGTTAATAGTTTTTTTGTTATTGATTGTATGTGTTTTCAAATATAAATAAAAAGATAGGATTGAAAGGTATTATTGTGGCTGATTTCTGTAATAATTTTGATAGTTATATGGGTATATAT
>JAGHSS010000381.1 GCA_018065745.1 Candidatus Neoflavobacterium equi
TTTTTGTAGTATAAACCTTTTTAACAGCACTTTTCCAACTGACAAATGTCATTTTATGCTGTGTTTGAGCGCAGTATATTTGAATATTAAAATTTGGATGATGAGCACTTCTATAATACAAAAATACAATATTCCTGGACCGCGTTACACCAGCTATCCTACAGTTCCCTATTGGGAGCAAGCGCACTTTAGTGTATCTGCCTGGGAGGATTCTTTTATTCAGTCTTTTGAAGAAAGCAATGCTACTGAAGGATTATCGCTGTATATACACCTGCCATTTTGTGAGAGTCTATGTACTTTTTGTGGTTGCCACAAACGCATTACCAAACGCAAGGAGGTTCAAGTGGATTATGTAAATTATGTATTGAAAGAATGGGATTTGTACTGTGGCAAAGTTGGAGCAAAACCGCGAATCAAGGAAATTCACCTGGGCGGTGGAACACCTACATTTTTCACTCCTGAGAGTTTGGAGCGCTTGATCAATGGAGTTTTGTCCCGCGCTGAAATTGCGGACGGTTATGAATTCAGTTTTGAAGGACATCCCAATAATACCACCAGAAAACACCTGGAGGTGCTTTATAATTTAGGCTTCAGAAGGGTCAGCTTTGGTGTTCAAGACTACAGTGAGCAGGTACAAAAAGCCATTCACAGGGTACAGCCCTTTCACAATGTAGCCAAAGTAACTTTTTGGGCAAAGGAGATTGGATATACTTCCATATCTCACGATTTGATTTTTGGTCTTCCATTTCAAACCTTATCTGATGTAAAGGATACCATTGAAAAAACACAATCGCTTTCTCCCAATCGTTTGGCGTTTTACAGTTATGCACATGTGCCTTGGATTAAAGGAAACGGGCAAAGAGGATTCAAAGATGAGGATTTGCCTAAAGACAGTGTAAAGCGCGAATTGTATGAGCAGGGAAAAGCGTTGCTCTTGTCAAAAGGGTATAAAGAAATAGGGATGGACCATTTTGCCTTGGAATCTGATGCCATGTATCAAGCGTTTAACGCTAAGAAATTACACCGCAATTTTATGGGGTATACCGCTTCTAAAACCCAATTGATGTTGGGGCTTGGAGTCTCGTCGATCTCAGATAGTTGGTATGGATTTGCTCAAAATGAAAAAGACATTGCAACCTACTATTCCCTATTGGACGCCGGGCAATTGCCTGTAGTTAAAGGGCATGCTTTGACAACTGAAGATCTCATAATCAGAAAACACATTTTAAACTTGATGTGTCATATGGAAACCAGTTGGGAAACCGCAGATACTTATTTTGATGAAATCCCAGAAGTACAAGCAGATTTACAAGAGTTGGTCGCAGATGGATTGTTGGAGCTCTATCCCAATAAATTGATCGTGACTGAAGCAGGAAAGCCCTTTGTACGCAACATTTGCATGGCATTTGATTTGCGTTTAAAAAGAAACAAACCTGAAACCCAACTGTTTTCTTCAACCATCTAATTGAAGTAGTGACTGCAACATATATAATTAGAAAAGGGACGCTGTATCGCGTCCCTTTTTTTTATTAATTGTATTCTGTAATTTGAGCCGTGTTAATTTTGATAACGCGTATGTTTTTATTGGTATTATCACTTAGATATAACTGTTGTCCTTGATGAGCGATACTGGAAATACTTCCAAACGTTCCTTTCCCTTGTACATCTGAAACGTTGAGAAGGGGCTGGTATTGATTTCTCAAAAATACATCTTTGGGATATATTTTTAGATAATTGAGATTATCTATATTTTCAGCTGTGTAGACAAATGTTTCGTCAAATAATATAGCGGTTGGCTTTGCTTGAGGAAATGGCATTTGTAACGCAGTTAATGGAGTTGTTAAAGAAGCCGCTTTATTTGATAACACCGTGTTGATATCATAGTGCAGGTAACTTTTGCTATCTCTTCCCGCAACGACAATCTGTCCGTCAGAAATGCCCATGGAATAATACTGGGTATATCCGGTCTGGGTATTCAATTTGGCTATGGGATTTAAATTCCAAGGACTCTCAGCAGTAATTTGGGAGGTTTCAAATATCTTAACGCTGTTTTCTTTTTCTTTGACAACTACCAATCCGTCTTTGACAACCACACCAAACACGTGCACAAAAGTTTGCCACCATTGTCCATTGCCTACATAAGTAATTCCTTGGTTGGTGTTTTGGTCTAAAACGAATAATCGCGATTCTTGACTTCCAATATACAGCCTGCCTTCATCAATACTTATGGACGTTAATCCCGCAAATTTAATGTGGGTATTTCCCTTGGAATATGCTTTTACAGACTCAAGAGGTCTGAGTGTGGTAGCGTCAAATATTTCCAAAATGGAGTCATTGCAGACGTAGAGCTTGTTATTAGATATCGCAATCCCTCTTGGGTCAAATGGTCTTCCCAATGATCCAGTATTAATGGTTTGAACTTCTGTAGGGTAGTAATAGGTATACACAGTTCCATCCTCTTGTGAGTCATCAGAGCTACACGAGCTTAACAAACATATTAAGGCAACTAGTGCATATATATTCCTGCGGTAGGTGTTTTTGATTAATTCCATTTTCCAGTGCCGTTGTATTTTAGTAAAAATGTGTTTTGAGGATTTATGGTGAATACGGGTTTTTGATAAGCCGCATTTAAATAATTAGTTTTTGTCCATCCTTGGAGTACATCAGGATTGAGAAAAGGCAAATCTTCCAAATATATTAGGTAACGATATAATTCAGAGAGCATTTCTTGTTGTCCACCACCTTGACCACTATTGGCTAAATTACTGTCGTGTCCGTAACCTACGTGATGTGAGTATTCATGAGAAAATACAGAGAGATCTCCCAACCAATGTCCGCGCACATAGCCTGATTCCCACTGAGAGGCTAGGGGGCCACCACCAAAGGCAGATCCGCCACCTACCATGGATGGATATACGGTACGTGAATCCAGGTATGCATTGTAAGAATTCTGAATTTGAGCTTTGGTTAAATAATCATATACGCCATTTTCATCAACTGCATTACCATGCCAATCCAATGCACCATTGACAGTGGTTCCTGCTCTGGCGGCCTGTTCTCTTTTGTAGCGATCAAAATTCATGAATGTATCATAATACAGCGGATGACTCAATGCATAGGAGAAGTTGATCATCATGGTGATGGCTTCTTTGGCCAAAACCGGGTTCATTGGTAAGAATTTACCAAGCTCATTGGTGTGATAGGCACTTTCAAATTGTACCAAACGTTGGGATTTGATTTTCTTGAATTTTGCCATCAAAGGATCTGTGGATTCTACAGAAAATTCAATGGCGCCGTTTGAAAACCCAGGTATTTGTTGGATGTTGACGCGGTTCCCATGTTCAGTGATGTAATTAGACGTTCCAGCTACAAAAGGTATTTGGTGAAATGAACGGTGAAAAGATGGGATTTCAGAAAAGTCAAAGATGAGAATGCGCTTTTCAAAATTTGGAATTTTCGCATATATCTTGACGTCTTTAAGTCCTACAGGAGAATAGAGTGACAATTGAATGGAATCTTTGCCACTTTGGATGACTTGAAGTGGTGCATTGACGCGAAACCATCGGTCTGTCTTATCATACATCAAATTGGGATTTTCGTCATCTTTAAACAGTTCCATGGGGCGGTTTCCTATGGGTAAACTGCGGGCATCCAAAACGGGTATATACGTTTTTGATGCATCAGAATCAGGAGTGTCATCAGCGTTGCAACTACTCAATTGCGCACAAAGCGGTATCAAAAAGAGTATTTGAAAGAGTATTTTTTTCATAGGGTAAAGGTTAGGAGTTTGATGCGGAAATATAATATAATATAGG
>JAGHSS010000076.1 GCA_018065745.1 Candidatus Neoflavobacterium equi
ATTTTGTAGTAAATTATTGATTTATTGTTTTTTACAGTCTATATACCGATATGTGTTAATTTTTTACAACATATAGGTTTAAAATATTAATTATTCAGGTAACCCCTTATGTTTTACATGGTCATCTGTATTGTTATACATAACAAAAAACTCGAAAATTAGCATCAATATTGTCAAATAAAAATCTTTTAACATTCCTTTTTTTGTAGGCCCATTATTTTCCTTTTTTTGTTATTTTTGTCACTTACAACAACACAACAATGAACACAATTACAGAAACAAACTTCCAATTCCCAGGTCAGCAGACCGTTTACCGCGGGAAGGTGAGAGAGGTATACCCAATAAACGACGATTTATTGGTGATGGTCGCTACAGACCGTCTGTCAGCATTTGATGTAGTCATGCCCAAAGGGATTCCTTACAAAGGCCAGATTTTGAATCAAATTGCAACAAAATTCATGAGTTTAACTTCAGATATTGTACCAAATTGGTTAATAGCTACTCCAGATCCAAACGTTGCTGTTGGGCAGTTATGCACGCCTTTCAAGGTGGAAATGG
This sequence comes from Candidatus Neoflavobacterium equi, assembly GCA_018065745.1. GTDB lineage: Bacteria > Bacteroidota > Bacteroidia > Flavobacteriales > Flavobacteriaceae > Flavobacterium > Flavobacterium equi. The sequence continues at coordinate 559 of JAGHSS010000076.1, forward strand.
TCATCAGAGGCTATTTGGCTGGTCATGCGGCCCGTGAATACGCCCTGGGAAAACGTCAATTGTGCGGCGTGACCCTTGCTGAAGGTTTGAAGGAAAACGACAAGTTGCCAGAACCCATCATCACCCCATCTACCAAGGCAGACAATGGCGAACACGACGAGGATATTTCACGTCAAGACATCATTGCCAAAGGAATTGTCACGGAAGCAGATTACACGGTTTTGGAGCAGTACACCAAGGCGCTATACCAGCGTGGTACAGAGATTGCCGCTTCAAGAGGACTGATTTTGGTGGATACTAAATATGAATTTGGACGCACCAAAGACGGACAAATTGTATTGATTGATGAAATTCACACCCCAGACTCCTCCCGCTATTTCTATGCTGACGGCTACCAAGAACGTCAAGATAGGGGAGAAGCTCAAAAACAGTTATCCAAAGAATTTGTACGTCAATGGTTAATCGCTAATAATTTCCAAGGCAAAGAAGGCCAAGAAATTCCGGTTATGACTGATGAGTACATCCAAACTGTTTCAGATCGCTACATTGAATTGTATGAGCAGATCATAGGCGAGCCCTTTGTCAAAGCTGATATAACCAACATAGAAGAAAGAATCAACACCAATGTAACCAATTACATTTCCAATTTATAAAATCAAAAAGACCCGCTACCATTTTTGGAGCGGGTCTTTTTTTGACTATATATTATTTTTTGGTGCGTCACCCAATTCCTCTCGCTGCGCTCGGGAATTGCGTCGGGTTTTTCGCTATATCTTTTTCCCTGCCAAAGGCAGCAGGAAAAAAGGATGCCGCTTCACCCCCTGACGCGGGGCACTTACATTTGTTTTGGATCTACTTACAATTTGGTAATATTACCAGAACCTTGAATGCTTTGGTTGACTTTCGCCTTTCCAGCAATGATGATATCTCCAGAACCCTGTAACATCGCATCTACCGTTTCTTCACAAAGAATTTCCACGTTTCCACTTCCATTCAATGCAGCCGTCGCTGTTTTGCTCTTTAATTTTTTAGCCTCAATATCCCCACTTCCCATCACAGAAGCAGACAATTTATTAGTGCTTCCAGTCAAGCTCATGTCTCCAGAACCACTAACCATAGCCACCAAAGTTTCCGTTTTCACAGCAAGGTTAAAATCTCCAGAACCTTGAATAGTCAACGTCAAATTAGTCGTTTCAATTTCGTCCTGCGCAATCACGTCTCCAGAACCAATCAGGGCAATGTTGTTTATGTGTTGGAATGGCACACGAATTTCAATATCCCCACCTTTCATATTCTTCGGCTTGTTTTTCCACCCGATTTTCAAAACGCCACCTTCTGTCTTCATGTCAATGTACTCGTGAATTCCAGTAAACGCTTCAATGTGCGCTTGATGACTGTCGCTCTTGTACAAAACCAATTTGAATGGCCCGTTCATGTTCACAGATTCAAATTCCCCGATGTTCAACGGAACTATACTGTTGTTTTTCTTTTGATTCTTCGTTTCTTTTGGATTGTATATTACTTGTGCATCCATTGAAGCATAGCTCAAGCACAAAAGCCCGATGATTAATATCTTTTACATAATTTTCATTGTTTTATGTAGCATTCTGATAATGGTATATTAT
>JAGHSS010000353.1 GCA_018065745.1 Candidatus Neoflavobacterium equi
GTATATAAAAGGTTGTGGGCCTGCTTGTGCAGTTGCATATACCAACCAATAGATAAAGGCCATCACGATGGCTTTTCCCAACAAAGGCAATTTGATGAATCCCAACTGCATTTTGTTTACAAAACCTTCTGGTAGGTAATGCCAAACAAAGGCAAAAATCATCAAGCCTACCACATTGGTATATCCGGTCAAAATGATCCACCACTGTTGGGGATCATAGGTGATCTTCCCAATATTTTCAATTACTTCCAGGGCTACAGAAAAATCTTTTGCTCTAAAGAAAATCCAACAAAAAGCCACAAAGTGAAACGTGATGATTACAGAAACTACCGTCCATAATTTTGAGGCAAATTTTGATTTGGTTTGGTCTGGAAAATACTCCATAAACAATTTGTGAACCGCCAAGGCAATCCCGTGTAATGCCCCCCAAACTATAAATCTCAAACTGGCACCGTGCCACAAACCTCCCAACAACATGGTGGTCAATAAATTCACGTCTGTGAACATGGTTTTCTTGCCGTTTTTAGACAATAAAAAGGACAGGGTGAAAATTCCAATAGCACTCAAAGCAACTATTAAGGGAATCATGGAAACGTTTAATTCGTAAATCCCCCACCCCAACAAGGCAACAAAGAACAAGATTGGAAATAAAAATCCAGCAAAGGATCCGGCTCTATTTCCCCCAACTGAAATGTAAAGGAAATCCTTTAACCAGGTGGACAAGGAGATGTGCCAACGTCTCCAAAACTCAGTAATGGATTCAGACTGGTATGGCGTTCTGAAGTTTGTTGGAAGTTTGAAACCCAACAACAGCGCAATACCAATTGCCATATCTGAATATCCTGAAAAGTCACAATAAATTTGGATGGAATATCCATAAGCCGCTAACAGATTTTCAAAGGGCGTGTAAGCACTTGGAATGTCGTAAACACGGTCAACAAAATTTGTAGAGATGTAATCAGAAACGACTACTTTTTTAATCACCCCACCAATAATCAACAAGAAGGCACGGTTGATCTCCACCTCTGTAACGTTGAGCTTGGAATATATTTGAGGCAAAAAGTCTTTAGCTCTCACAATAGGTCCCGCTACTAATTGAGGGAAAAAGGAAACGAAAAAGAGGTAATCTACATAGTTCTTTGTCGGCTCAATTTCTTTTCTGTAAATCTCAATCACGTAACTGATACTTTGAAACGTAAAGAAAGAGATCCCAACAGGTAACAATATTTTTTGAAATGAGAAATCAGAACCTGAAATCACATTATAAGAATCAATCAAGAAATTGGTGTATTTGAAATACCCCAACAACCCTAAGTTTGCCAAGACACTAAACGTTAAATACAACTTTTTGACACCGTCTTTGGTGGCGCGATGCACCATATTTGCCAGGGTGTAGTCAAAAATAGAGGTCCCTACTAACAGTAAGAAGAAAATCCCACTGGACTTGTAATAAAAGAACAATGAAAAGCAGATGACGTATACCATTCTTGGGTAAAAGGTGTTCTTTAAAGCAATGTAAATGCTGTAGAAAACCAAAAAGAATCCCAAAAACAAACCGGTGTTAAACAGTAATGGTTCTTGTGGATTGTAAACAAACCAACTTTTAACAGTATCCTCAGTTAGATTGGAAAAAAGTGGTAACAGGTGTTGTGCAAACCAGTCTTGCATAAAAATTAAAAACTACTTGGTTAGGTTAAATTCAAAATAGGCATCTAGAAAAGCCTGACTTAAAAGATCTGCTTGATTCTCATATCCCAATTTGGTATAGTGTACTTTGTCTTTTGCCAAAGCGCCAGATTTTAATAGCTGAGGGACACTTTTGATGCCACCCAAAACATTTAAACAATCCCAAACAACAATGTTCTGTTCTGTCTGCGCATATTTTATAATGGCATCAGCAAAGTCTGTAAGGTAGGTGTTTTGATATTTTCTGTACAGTAATGACGGTGTTGGTGTGGTGATCAAAAGAACTGTATTTGGACTGACCGCCTTTATTTTTTCTTGGAATGTTTTAAGTTGCCCCAAAAAGGCTTGGGCATCCATTTTGTCAAAAGATTCATTTGTACCAAAGGAAACAACCATAACATCTGCATTTAAATACTGCGCCTGTTCAAAAAACAGGTCGTATTTGTTGAAGTCAGCATATCTGGAACCGTTAACTCCAATACCACTGTAGGTAATACCGTCAGCGTCATTCTCCAACATTAAACCGTTTAAAACCGCTTGGTTGGCATTTTTTTGAGGAACCAAATAAATCTTAGACAACAATTTGTCTGCGTGATAGGTAACCAATCCGTTAGCATCTGCATTCAATCCCAACGGAATGTATTCAGAACGGTTAACCGTTTTTGTCGTGGTTCCACGATTTGGTATTTTAAGGGTCTTACCTGCTTGAATGTTATTTGATTTCAATCCGTTTGCACTTTTTAATGCTGCCACGGTCATTCCGTATTTATTTGCGATGGTTGAAATTGCTTCTCCCTTTTTTACTTTGTGAACACCCGCACTTTTTACCTCTTGTGTGGTTTCAATAACTCTGGAGTCAAAAGCAAAATCAAATGCCGCACCCTTGTTTGGAGCGAAGATTTTCACCGTTGAAAATTGATTGATCTGTTCTTTGACCAACACTTCAATTCCAAAGTTTGACGCTGCTGATTTAAGTGCGAAACCACTCAAACCCACAGGTTGTGAGGCGTCATAAGGTTTGGTGTTTTTGTATGTTGTAAACGTGGTATTGGCACTGTAATTAATGCTGTAACTCCCGTTGGTTTTTGCTAACTTATGAGGAAAAACAAACCCCAATCCCCCATTTCCAAAACGGGTTTGAAGGGTCTCCCTTACACGGCCAGTAAGGTAGTCTGCCTGAATGTGGGAATCCCCAACATGTACAAAACGAACTTTTTCATGTTGCCCACGGTCCATGGTTTTTAGCTTAGCAAAAACCGGATGTAGCAATTGTGCATTGATCAATTTATTGGGAGCTTTACTCACTTCCACAACATCACTAATGGAGTCCAATTCCACCAATGAGGAAACATCCTGCTGTGCATGAAGCATACCGCAAGACATGATTGCAAGAATCAAATTGATATTTCTGTTCATAGACCTTTTATTTTTTGATCAACAGGCTGTCTTTTTTTACTGTAGACTCTGTATTGACGTTTGTATTCACTTTAGGTAAAACTTCAGATTCCGGTTTTTTATTGGACACCGGTGCAGGTACACCAACGGGTTCTGAAACTTTTTTCACCACAACAGGTGCCGTTGTGGTTGCTGGCAAAGAATTTGTCGTTCCCGGCTTTGACGTGAATTTACTAGTATCTTGTACCTTTGGTGCGGTTACTTCTGTGCTTTTTACAACGGGAAGCGTTTTGGGAACAAAAGGTTGACCGCTGCGCTTCATCTTGTATTTGGAATACCCGTCCATCAACTGTTGGTAAATCAATCCAGAGATCACCTTAGATCCTCTGTGGTTGAAATGAGTGTAATCTTTATTGGCTTTTGAAGGCTCTTCTTCCACCCAGTGCACCATGGAACCATCCCCTCCCATCAATGTGAATAAATTGACAAAAGAGGCCTGAGCTTCTTTGGCATATTTTCTTTGCGACAAGGTTAAAGGAACAACAGCTGAATCTGTCTTCATTTCATCGTTGTACTTGGTACTCTTGTCTGCAGTTGAAATCACGAGTATTGCCGCATTTGGAAAACTTTGTTTCAGGTGTTCCAAAACGCCTTTCATCTTTTTCTCATACCATGAAAAGTTTAAACTCCCATAGTTCAAAACATTCGTTCCGTAGTGAAGAACAATTAAATCATAGTTCAATTGGGAATCAAAAGCTCTTAAAATTTCTGATTTTATGTTGACTATAGGCAAACCTGAATTCCCTCTGTTTGAGAAGTTGTCCACGTGAACCCCTTTACCGTCATCAAAATTCACCCCATAAAGCGGGATAGAATCTGATTTGATGAAATTCAAAGACAACTTTTTGGTAGTTCCACCCAAATCAAGTGTATTGACTAAGTTTCTCCCGTTTAATTTTTTGTAAAGGGTATCTCTACCTTTGACAATACCTACTACAGCTGATTTATTTGCTGACTTACCATAGAACAATTGCGGAGCGACCAATTGGTTTAAATGTGCTTGGTTTGACGCCTGATATTTTGCCCAAGTTGGCTTTAACGTATCACGTGCAATAAATACATTTCCACTCAAGCCAAAAGGCGCTGGAGGTCTTTTGGTATTCACAAAGGACTTGGCAGTCCAGTTGTTAGAAAACTCGTGTTTTACCGTATTTCTAGACGCCGCTGATTCTGAGGTAATATTGACAAATCCTACCCCTTCCCCACCAAATTGGTTTTGGAAATTGGCTCTGAAATCTTGTACTACCATATCCCCGTCAGTCATGGAATCACCAAAATAAGCAATTCTAACCGCTGCGGTACCTGCGGTTTCCAATTGATATAACTTCTCATAAAAAGGCAATAGAAATTCCAAATCTGAAAATTCCTTTCCCCATTCTTTTGGAAGTTCATAAGCACCTTTGGCATTTGGATCAACAGATGCATCTGCTGCTAGTGCTTCCATCATCAAACTGTCAACCACCACATTCTTGCTTCCCAAAAGCGTGTCTGGGAATAATTTTGTCGGTAAAAAAGGTTTAATGAAAACAAAAGCAATTACAGAAAAAACTATAATTGCTAATGCTTGTGTAAAATATGATTTCTTAGTAGGCACTAATTTGATTCTATTTTAATATTTAATGTGTAATAT
>JAGHSS010000255.1 GCA_018065745.1 Candidatus Neoflavobacterium equi
TTCAAATGTACTTAACCTAGATTAAGAACTGATTTACGATTATTTACAAGCTTTATTTTTATCTTTATTGTTATACAAAGATAGTGCGTTCTTACCTCCAAACGCTTAATGTAAATTAAGAAGTGAATACCCCATAAAAAAACTCTGGAACAGCGCTCCAGAGTTTATATAATTTAAAGAGAAATTTAATTTTAAGAATTTTTCAAAGATTCCATATCAATTACAAATCTGTATTTAACGTCGCTTTTCAACATACGTTCATAAGCCGCATTGATGTCTTGCATTTTAATCATTTCAATTTCAGAAACAATATTGTGTTTCCCACAGAAATCTAACATCGCTTGGGTTTCAGCAATACCACCAATTACAGAAGCCGCAATAGCCTTTCTTCCCAAAATTAATGGAACCGTGTTGATCATAGGATCTAAATTTCCTAAATAACCAACCAAAACCAACGTTCCACTAATAGCCAAAGTTAATACATAAGGATTGACATCGTGCACATAAGGAACGGTGTCTATGATCAAATCAAAACTTCCATGAGCAGCTTTCATAGCCTCCTCATCAGTTGAAATGATTACTGCATCAGCACCAAGATCCATAGCGTCCTGAGTTTTTGAAGGTGTTCTTGAAAACAAAGTAACCTCAGCTCCAAGACCTTTAGCCAATTTAATCGCCATATGCCCCAATCCTCCAAGACCAATCACCGCAACCTTTGATCCAGGACCAACCTTCCAGTGAATTAATGGAGACCATGTCGTTACTCCAGCACAAAGTAGCGGAGCCACTGCAGCCAAGTCTAAATTTTCAGGAATGTGCAATGCAAAGTGTTCTTCCACAATCACACGCTCTGAATACCCTCCAAAAGTCTGCATGTTCAGGTATTTGTCCTTTCCGTTATACGTTCCTGTTGAACCATTCAAACAGTATTGTTCCAAATCATCTCCACAACTAGAACACGTTCTACAAGAATCCACCAAACATCCGACACCTGCTAAATCACCAACTTTAAATTTAGTGACTGCACTACCAATTTCTGTAATTCTACCCACAATTTCGTGACCAGGAACTGCTGGATATACCGTCCCGCCCCAATCGTTTTTCGCCGTGTGAAGATCAGAGTGACACACACCACAGAATAATATATCAATTGCAACGTCATGTGCCGTTACCGTTCTTCTTTTAATTTCCATTGGCTCAAGTTGCGCGTCAGGCGCTTGAGTACCAAAAGCTTTAGTATCTATTGTTTGCATGTTTTTAGTATTTTATATAAAATCAAAACTGTTGAATTTCAAAAGGAAATTTAAGCATATATTCTATTAAAAAAGCTCATTATATAATTTTTGTGATACTTCAGCTGTTTTATATGATAAATTGGTTGTTATGTTGGATCATTTCCCCTTTTACTTGGGTATTACTGTCGTTATTCTCCTCTTGATTATGTTGGCTAACAAATTGAAAATTGCCTATCCAATTCTTTTGGTATTGGCCGGTTTGTGCATCAGCCTCATTGAGGGCATACCCAACATTGTCATAGAGCCAGAACTTATATTCATCATCTTTTTACCACCATTACTTTATGAAGCTTCCTGGTCAGTATCATGGAAAGAACTTTGGCGTTGGAGACGCATCATATTTAGTTTGGCATTTATTGTCGTTTTCTTAACTGCATTATCTGTGGCTTATGTCGCCAATCACTTCATTCCGGGCTTCTCTCTTGCCTTGGGATTTCTCTTAGGTGGTATTGTTTCCCCACCAGATGCTGTCAGTGCTGGCGCCATTTTAAAATTTGTCAAAATCCCCAAAAGCGTCGCTGCCATTTTGGAAGGAGAAAGTTTGCTCAATGACGCCTCTTCACTTATCATCTGTAAATTCGCAATGATTGCCGTTGCCACAGGACAATTTTTAATGGGTACAGCAACTTGGAATTTTGGTTGGATGGTTTTGGGAGGTGTAGCTGTTGGATTGGGCATGGGATGGATCATCATGAAACTCCACAAATGGCTCCCTACAGATTCCAATATGGACATCATCATCAGTTTCATCACCCCTTACTTCATGTATTTACTAGCAGAAGAATTAGAGAGTTCTGGCGTTTTAGCCGTGGTGATTGGTGGATTGTACTTGGCCAACAACAGGCATCATTTCTTGGACAGCAGTTCCAGAATAAAAGCCGTTAATGTATGGGAAAGCTTTGTTTTCATGCTCAACGGACTCGTTTTTATGCTCATTGGGTTAGACTTGCCACAAATTGTATCAGGACTGGGTGAAACCAATTTGAGCACCGCCATAGGCTATGGAATTTTGATCACAGTCGTTTTAATCGTCGGCAGGTTGCTGTCCTCATACGGCGCACTGATTTTCACCATGCTGTTCAGCAAATACATCAAAACCTCAGAAAATAGACATCCCGGTTATAAATTGCCGTTTATCTTGGGTTGGACAGGCATGCGGGGCGTGGTTTCCTTGGCAGCAGCCCTTTCCATTCCTTTGTATATGGCAGATGGAAGCCCGTTTCCCCAGCGCAATCTCATACAATTCATCACATTTGTGGTCATCCTCCTCACCCTAGTCATTCAGGGATTGAGCCTTCCTTATTTCATAAAGAAAATGAAGATTGACTATTACGACACCACCCACACCAAGGAGGAATCCATCAGGGAGCTTAGACACGGCATGGCTCAAGCGGCACTGGAGCATCTCAAAGAAAAGCATCCCAGCTCATTTCACAAATATCCCGCCCTTCAAAATATGGCAGACAAATGGGAACACAACAACCTCACAACCATCAATGAAATTATGGTAGATGACTGTAAAATTGTCTATCTTGATCTCTTAAACAAGCAACGTCAATATTTGTTACAGAAAAACAAATCAGATTTATATATTGACGAGACCCACATTAGAAGTCATCTCAGACTTTTGGATTTGGAAGAAGAAAAATTGAAACATTTTTAGCATGAATCAAATTGCCTCCGTTACCTTTAAACCCGGGTTGCCCCAAGAGTGTGAACTCATTGATGTCACTACTTTATTTGAGTATAACAAACCGTTTTTGACCACCGTTCACAGGGCTGAATTTCATCATATTATTTGGTTTCAAGAAGGAAATCCAATGCACGTTGTAGATTTTGAAAAGATTCCAATAACGCCAGATTCTTTGTTATTTATTAAGAAGGATATTGTACATCATTTTGATCCAAAACATCCATTTAAGGCAAAAGCACTCATATTCACAGATAATTTCATCATGGGAAATCCGTCAGATGCCCAATTATTTGAATCGAGTTTATTGTTCAACGAACTTTTTGGACCGCAGATAATCCAAATGAAACAGGATCCTAATCTATATAATATTTGGAATTTACTAACAACAGAATTTACACATCCAAAGGACCAGTTTCAGGAAGAATTATTAAAAAAACACCTGCAGACATTTCTCCTTCAAGCAGAGCGCATCAACGTCAACAGAAAGCAGATTGACAAAAAGCCTGGCATCTCACTTTCAAGAACCTTGGCGTTCAAAAAACTTTTAGATCAGGATTTCAAGACCCATAAACAAGTGGCACATTTTGCAAAACTGTTGCAGCTCAATGAAAAATCACTCAACAAAGCAACGACAGAAACTTTGGGTAAAACCGCCAAACAACTCATTGATGCTAGAATACTTTTAGAGGCCAAACGCCTTTTGATTCACACCAATACCAGCATCAAAGAATTGGCATACGCCTTGGGTTTTGATGAACCGACAAATTTTGTCAAGTTCTTCAAAAAACACACCCAGCAAACCCCGTTGTTTTTCAAAAAACAGCTACATGCTTAAATGTATCATACAAACTCCTTTTTTTACCTTTTCTACCCCCGCCAATAGCGATATCTTTGGTATACCAATAAATAAAAAAAAATATTATGTCAAAAGTAACCCTTATCGGAGCCAGTGGATTTATAGGATCTGCCCTCTTGAATGAAGCTTTAAGCAGAGGAATTGAAGTCACTGCAGTTGTGAGAAATCCTGAAAAAATTCAAATCCAAGACGACAAGCTGACCGTTGTACAGGCAGATGTATTTGACGCTCAAAAACTGTCAGAAATTTTGGTTGGTAGTGACGCCGTATTATCTGCATACAATCCAGGATGGACCAATCCCAACATTGTAGAAGACACCATAAAAGGAAATAAATCCATCATAGAAGCCGTTAAAAAAGCAAATCTAAAGCGTTTGATTGCCGTTGGTGGCGCTGGGACATTGAATGTTGCCCCCGGGAAAACGGTGATTGAAGCAGGATTTATTCCCAAAGAGATATTGGCAGGCGTGGAAGCCTATGCCAAAGTTTTTTATGAAGATTTCAAGCCAGAAAAAGACTTGGACTGGGCGTTCTTTAGTCCCGCTGGTTTGATTGAACCCGGACAGCGAACAGCAAATTACAAACTTGGGAAAGACGATTTAATAGTGGATGCTGAAGGAAAAAGTTCCATATCTGTACAAGATTATGCCAAGGCATTTATAGACGAATATCAACAACCACAACACCACCAAGAACGCTTTACCATTGGCTATTAAATATCAAAAACCTCAACATTATATAGCTGTTGAGGTTTTTTTATGTTCTTTTTTATGGGCGTTCCCCAAACCTGCGCGGCGCTTGGTTTGCGTCGCGGCATCCGCTATATCTTTTTGGGGCTAAAGCCACCCAAAAAGGATGTCGCTCCTGTCGCTAACGCAGTACTCCCAAAAATCAAATTTTTGAAACGTCACAGCACCACCGTTCTAAAAGTCAAATTTATGCGCAGTCCCAATACCTTCTTTGTTAGCGGTAAACGATGCAACCAATGCGCCTGCGTCTTTCCACGCATCACCAACAAACTTCCTGGTTCCAATACCATTTTGACCACCGCTTGAGTGTCTCTGTGTTTAAATGCAAACATCCGCGTTACACCCAAACTCAAAGACGCTATGGCGCCTTCCTTTTTCAACATTTTCTCTCCATCAGTATGCCATCCCATTCCCTCATTACCCGACGGATACAAATTGAGCAAACATGAATTGTAAGTTTCCCCCGTTTTTAACTCCACCAATTTTTTGAGCTCCAACAATTCAGGCGTCCAAGCCAAGGCGGTTTTTTGAACGTTGGAATACGTATAGGTAAATGGAGCATCGCCATACCAAGCAACCTTGCGCTTTGTCTGTATCAATTTTCCAAAAATAACAGCCTCATCAAAACGCCAATCTACGGTTTGTAGCAATGCTTCAGTATATTTCTCGCAGGCATCCACCCCCAATGCATGACCATAATAAAGAACGGTACCGTCATAAGGCAGCAAATTTTCAATCGTTTCATTTGAAAATAAATCCATATTCTACTCCATTAGTTCCTACCCTTTGTAAAAAACAAAACGCGCTATTTAGCGCGTTCCATTTTTACTTTTTTACCTTTTAATTTCTGGTCAGCCAATTTTTTCAAAGTTGGGATCACCTTTTTATATTTTATAGCAACATAAGCTGCCGTGTCTTTTACCATAATTAAACCGATGTCTTCTTTTTCCAATCCACCCGTTTTAATCAAATACCCCACAATATCCACCTTGTTCACCTTGTCCTTTTTACCAACACTGATGTACACGGTGTCATATACTGTATGTTGAGGTAGGGCATATTTCTTTTCCAGTACTTCAACTTCAATCGTCTCTTCCAAGAATGGGAAACTTTCATCAGCAGTCATGATCAAGTATACCGTCCCTTTGGCATTCATACGGGCAGTTCTACCATTTCTGTGAATAAAAGCGTCTTCCTTTGGAGGCAACTGATAGTGAATGATATTGTCTACTTCAGGAATGTCCAATCCACGTGCCGCAAGATCTGTTGTCAACAAGATGCGACTACTTCCATTTCTGAATTTCAGCAACGCACGTTCTCTCTCATCCTGTAACATCCCACCGTGAAAACTTTCATGAGCAATTCCTTTGCCACGAAGTGTTTCACTGATTCTGTCCACAGCATCTCTGTGATTACAAAAAATTAAAGATATATCTGTGTTTAACTTGCATATCAACTGTAAAACAACCTCTAACTTTTCCTCAGGAGCAGCCAATAATTTTTTGAATGTAAGGTCTGGAGTTACTTCTTCATCTTTCAAGAAATTTAATTTCCCCGGTTCCACAATACCTGTGAAATCAGGAATCTTTTTTAAAGCAGTTGCAGAAGTAAGGATACGTTGTCTCAATCCAACAAGTTGTTGAATGATGTAAGTCATATCATTTTCAAAACCAAATTCCAAAGCTTTGTCAAACTCGTCAAGAGCCAAAGTTTGAATAGCAGCAGTTGAAAAGTTTTCATTGCGCAAATGGAACGCAATACGCCCAGGAGTACCAACCAATACAGCTGGTGGCTCATTGAAATTGTTCAACTCAATTTTAGTTGCATGACCTCCATAAGTACTGTTGATCTTGAAACCTGTTCCCATCTTTTTGAAAACCTCTTCAATTTGAAGTGCAAGTTCTCTTGAAGGAACCATAATTAAAGCTTGAACCCCTTTGACGTCTTTTTTTAAATTTCTCAAAATTGGAAAAAGAAAAGCCAATGTTTTTCCAGATCCTGTTGGAGATAATAATATGGTATCGTGAAAATCCTCCGTTGCCTGCCAAGTAGCTTCTTGCATGGCATTCAGACTTTGGATATTTAAATTTTTGAAATATGTATCTAATTGCATGTTGCAAAGATACATTTTTTTAAAATATGTTGGAGATTACGGTTTAACGTAAGGAATAGTAAAATTATAGAAGTAACATTGCAGTATCACATTTCATGTATTAAGGGGACATGAAGAACATAGATGAGTTTTTTTGTTAGTGATTATGAGTTATTTTAAAAGCTCGGTCTGTGGACCGAGCTTTTTTTATTATTGTTTTTTTAAGATGTAGTTGTCTGCCAAAGGTCCAGTAATTCCTTTACCGTTTACATCAAGTTGTAAAATTTCATGTCCTTTAATTTTGAACTTTAAGGTTCCATCTGCTGTTGGTAAGGATAAAATATCGTCCTCCAATGTAAACGTACCATTTTGAGTGTTTACTTTTCCATTCCCTTTCTCTTGGTATTTAAGGTCTAAGGTAAATTTATCTCCCTCCTCTAAAACCAATGTATGTTCAATTCCCGGACAATCAGCACAAGGGAAAACACCTTTGTAAGTTCCAAAAAAATCTGTAGCAGTGTTTGAAGTATAAGTAGTGTCAGTAGTGTTGTATCCCTCTTGAACCTCAACATTACCTTCATTTAATTCTGTAGTAGTTGTAACTTCAGTTTCCTTTTTACAAGAAACTAGGCTCAATGCCCCAAAGGCCATCAATAAAAAAAAATGCTTTTTCATAATCTAATGTTTAAGTATCTATATAAAACGTTTTAAACCTTGATATATTGGAAGAAAGCCTTGATTTTACAAATATTTATGAATTTATTTCCCTTATTTTTGCAAGGCGTTTGACTGTACAATCCGCCTACTTTTTCTTTACCGTTTATGAAAAACCAAAACATTTACCAAGGTCCTTTTTTATTAGTTTGTTTGAGTTCTTTATTGTTCTCTGCAAGTTTTAATATGTTAATTCCTGAATTGCCCAGCTACATCAGCAGCCTTGGCGGTGCAGAATACAAGGGATTGGTTATTACCCTTTTTACATTAACCGCTGGAATTTCAAGACCCTTTAGTGGAAAATTGACAGATACCGTTGGAAGGGTGCCCATCATGGCCATTGGATCCATTGTTTGTTTTGTATGTGGTTTTTTGTATCCCATATTGACCACGGTTTCTGGTTTTTTATTCTTGAGACTTTTACATGGCTTTTCAACCGGGTTTAAACCCACGGCTACCGCTGCCTATGTTGCAGATTTAATCCCTAAAGAACGCTGGGGGGAAGCACTAGGATTTCACGGACTGTGTTTTACCATTGGATTGGCTATTGGTCCAGCCATTGGAAGTGCAGTGACTGCTGCTTTTAATATTGACGTTTTGTTTTACTCCTCCTCTGCCCTGGCACTTTTGTCCATTTTAATATTGATGCGCATGAAAGAAACGCTGGCAGAAAAGAAAAAGTTTTCCTTTTCACTTTTAAAAATTGGCAAAAATGACATCATTGACAAACAAGCATTGCCTGCTGGAATTGTCGTTTTACTTTCCTATATGGCATATGGAGCTATTTTGACGCTCATACCAGATTGGACATCCCATATAGGGATTGCAAACAAGGGATTTTTCTTTATTGTTTTCACCATCACCTCACTGGCAATTCGCTTTATTGCTGGAAAAGTTTCAGACCGTTACGGCAGGATTAAAGTCATCAATGCAGGATTGCTACTCCTTGTTTTTGCAATGGTTGCACTAGGTTTAGCAACGTCATATTGGAGTTTTGTATTTGCATCTGTACTGTATGGAATCTCAACTGGAATTTTATCTCCTGCGCTGAATGCATGGACCGTTGACTTGAGTCATCCAGACCACAGAGGAAAAGCCATGGCAACCATGTATATTGCATTGGAGATTGGCATTGGATTTGGAGCTTTTGTTGCTGGATGGTTCTACAATGATCAGATACAACACATTCCGTATCTGATGTATTTTACTGCTGCAACCGCCGCTTTGGCATTGGGATATATGCTGGTGGTGGTCAAAAAAGGCAAGGACAACAATATTATGTCTTAAAACTTCATTAGTATGTATATAAAATACATACCGATGACAAAAAATGTAGCAGAACAGTTAGTAGATATGCTTGTTGAGGCAGGAATCAAAAGGATATATGCCGTTACAGGGGATAGTTTAAACCATTTGAATGACGCCGTGAGACGCAATGACAAAATCAAATGGATTCACGTGCGTCACGAAGAAGTTGGAGCTTATGCCGCTGCTGCAGAAGCAGAGTTGTCTGACGGTTTGGCTTGTTGTGCCGGCAGTTGTGGGCCTGGACATGTACACCTGATCAATGGGCTTTATGACGCCAATAAATCCCACGTCCCCGTCTTGGCTATTGCATCAACCATCAATACCAACCAAATGGGAGTATCTTATTTTCAAGATACCAACACCACCAAATTATTTGATGATTGCTCTGTCTACAATCAAATGATTACAAGTGCCAATCAAGCACAACGCATTGTGCAAACGGCCATGCAACACGCCATTTCCAAAAAAGGGGTTGCTGTAATTGGGCTTCCAGGTGATGTTTCAGAACAAGAGGCGGTGGAAAGCAATACTTCAAAAAAGGCTTTTATAGTCAAACCTCAACTGACGCCCAATCCTCAAGAAATAGAAGTATTGGCAGACGTAATCAACCAATCTCAAAACATCACCCTTTTCTGCGGTTTTGGTGCTAAAGATGCATTGACAGAAATTATTGCATTGGCAGAAAAGATCAAAGCTCCTATTGCCTATACCTTTAGATCAAAAATGCACCTGCAACCAAACAATCCTTTTGAAATTGGTATGACCGGGCTTTTGGGTCAACCCACAGCTTTTAACAGCATGCACGAATCTGATTTACTGCTTCTTCTTGGTACTGATTTTCCATATAACGACTTTTTACCTACAGATTTAAAAATTATGCAATTGGATACAGCACCTGAACTTTTGGGGAGACGCTGTCAATTGGATTATGGATTTCAGGGAGACGTCAAACAGACACTTCAACTTCTAAACCCGTTAATCAAAGAAAAAGAAGAGGTTTCATTCTTAAAGAAACAATTGGAATTGCACATAAAAGTTCAGAAGCAGATGCAAACTTTCATTGAAGAGCAAGGAAGTGAAAACAGCATTCAGCCCGAATACTTAGCTAGTTTAATTGATCAACACGCCCAAGCAGATGCCATATTCACATTGGACACGGGAATGACCTGTGTTTGGGCTGCCCGTTTTATAAACAATAAATTTCAGCGGCAATTTTTGGGATCTTTCAATCACGGATCCATGGCAAATGCAATGCCAATGGCTATTGGAGCCAGTTTGGCGCATCCAGAAAAACAGGTTTTTGCCCTTTGTGGAGACGGAGGTATTTCCATGCTGTTGGGAGATTTAGCAACCATTAAGCAATACAACCTGCCCATCAAAATCATCGTCTTTAACAACAGATCATTGGGAATGGTGAAACTGGAAATGGAAGTACAGGGATTGCCAGACAATGAAACAGACCTGGTCAATCCTGACTTTGCACTTGTAGCTCAAGCCATGGGGTTTGCTGGAGTGAATATTCACGATCCTGCAACCTTGGAAGAAGCTCTTGTAGAAGCTCTAAAAATTGAAGGCCCGGTGTTGTTAAACGTCTTTACCAATCCAAACGCCTTGGCCATGCCGCCAAAAGTGGAATGGAATCAAATTCTGGGAATGACCAAATCCATGAGTAAGCTCATGCTTGTGGGAAGATTTGATGAAGTTTGGGACACGGTGAAATCCAATTATAAACATTTGAAAGGACCATTATAATAGTTTGTCAGTGAAGGAGGTATTGAATTCTTTTGATTACCTTTACAGCTGTATTTGGCAATCTTAGTATTGCTTGTACACTTTCAACATAAATGAATACAAGTATGACGTCATTTGACCGTTTAGGTTTATCCAAAAATTTGGTAAATCAAACTCAAGCTCTAGGTTATGAGCACCCTTTTCCTATTCAAGAACAAGCCATTCCAGCCATTTTATCTGGAAAAGACGTGATGGGAATTGCACAAACAGGATCTGGTAAAACAGCAAGTTTTATTTTGCCAATCTTGGAGAAATTACAAAAAGCACCGTTGGTTAGAAATAGAGCTATCGACGTTTTAATACTGGTTCCAACCAGAGAATTAGCCATACAAATTCAAGGAGTTTGTACAGAATTTAATAAAGATCTTCAACAAGAAGTCAGAACCATGGCGGTTTATGGAGGTATTTCCATCAACCCACAGATGAAAGGTATGCTTGGAGTTAATGTATTGATTGCAACCCCAGGAAGACTTTTGGATTTGTTGGATCACAAAGCATTGAGCATTGAAGAGGTACAATTGTTTGTGGTTGATGAAGCTGACAAAATGTTCCAAATGGGATTTGATGAGGAAATGGATCGCATTATTGCCCTATTACCAAAAAAACGTCAAAACTTATTGTTCTCTGCAACATTAAATGACAAGGTTGCTGAAATGAAATCTCGTTTGGTGATTGATCCAGTAATTGTTGAAATTGAACGCACTGAAGATCAAGAAGGACATTTACAAATTGAAGAAAGCGCTTATGCAGTTGACCCGACACAAAAAGGTCCATTTTTGCGTTATTTGATCAAGTCAAAAGAAATGAAACGCGTTTTGGTCTTTGTTTCTTCTTCAAGAACGGCTGACAACCTATGTGAAAAATTAAATAAAAACGGAATTAAAGCAGCTGCTATTCACGGTAAAAAATCTCAAGGTGCTAGAAACAGTTCTTTAAAAGATTTTAAAGCCAATGAAATTGATGTGTTAATTGCAACAGACTTAATCTCAAGAGGAATTCACATTGATGATTTGGACGTGGTTATCAACTATGAATTGCCAAGATCTCCATTGGATTACATTCACAGAATTGGTAGAACAGGTAGGGCAAATGCCGTTGGTAAAGCCATCAGTTTAATTACTGAAGAAGAGGAACATCACTTCAAAATTATTCAAAAAAAGAACAAAACAAGAATTGCTTTAGAAGAGACTAGAGACATCAACCTTCAAGGGTATTAAAATAAAAAAAGAGCTATCCAAAACAGGATAGCTCTTTTTAATTTTGCTTACTATATCAAGAATGGATATTTCTATTTATAAAATAAAATAGCCCCTA
>JAGHSS010000312.1 GCA_018065745.1 Candidatus Neoflavobacterium equi
ATTCATATGTTATTATTTAAATCTTGGTTATGGAAACGAAATATGTTTCCGAACTTAGTTTTGATAATTTAGCTTATGAATACAAATACAAAAGACAAAAAAAACAGATCTAAATCACTATTTATATGGGCGTGGATCTTGGGACTATTTTTTTACTTTATTGACTATGCAACGCGTTCCGTCCCCTCTTTGATGATTGGAGATTTATCAGAACTTTTTGAGGTTTCAAAACAGGAAGTAATCGCAATTGCAGGATCTTATTATTATGCTTATGCCTTATTTGCCTTAGTGGCCGGTATTGCTTTGGATAAATTAGGTGCGCGTTTTGCCATGTTTGCAGGTTGTTTCATTTTGGGAATTGGGTGTATTCTGTTCATTGTTTCCAATAGTTATGTTGGGGAGTTTGGACGTTTGCTTCAAGGAGCAGGTAGTGCTTTTGCTTTTCCAGGATGTGTGTATTTGGCAAGTAAAGGATTCTCTTCAAAATACCTTGCAACCGCCATTGGGGTAACCCAATGTATTGGAATGTTGGGTGGAGCAGCTGGGCAATTTGCTGTTGCCCCTTTGCTGACAAATGGATTTTCTTTTGTTACATTTTGGATTATTTCAGGAATACTGTGTATTATTCCAGCCGTATTGATGTTGATCTTCACTCCTAAGCCCGATGAGGTTGAGATTGAAAACCGACATAAGTCTACTTTTTTGGCTCCATATAAAATTATTTTTTCAAATAAGACTTCTTGGATGACGGGGATCATATCTGGTCTTCTGTTTGTTCCAACAACAATATTTGCCATGACTTGGGCAGTACCTTATTTTAAATTGGACTTGGGGTATGCGCCAGAAGATGCTGCTATAACAGCTGCCATGGCCGCTTTGGGATGGGTTGTAGGATGTCCATTAATGGGCTATTTTGCTGACCGAATTGGGAAGCGCAAGCCTGTTATTGTAATGGGGTGTGCTGGGATGATTTTGATGTTATGGGGCCTTATGTACGGTACAAATTTGATTCCTGCGAAATTGATTTTGTTTGTTTTTGGAGTATTTTCAGGTGTGGCCATGTTGCCTTACTCTATTATTAAAGAAGCGAACCCAGACCACGTAAAAGGTAGTGCAACGGGGGCTCAAAATTTTTTAACTTTTGGAGTGACCTCGTTGATAGGACCGCTATTTGCTGCTTTGTATGGTAACAAATTACCAGAAGTAGTGGACCGCCACACACATTTCAACCAAAGTATATGGTTTTGGATTTTGGGAATTTTATTGGCGTTACTGCTAACAATGCGTTTGCAAGATGTTACAGTTGAACAAAAAGCTTGATCAAAATCAGAGCAAAACAGAACATATTGAGAATTATAATGACGAGGTAATTTTTGTAATCTCCTTCATCAAATATTTTAAAGAGGGAAAAAAACATACTGATCAAGTTCACTAATAACAGTGGAATGTATACTATTTCGTCAATATATGAGAAGAATTGTAGGGCATACATCCTGTATTTGGATTCAAAGATATTGTAACAGAAATACAAGAACGATATTATACTGAAGTACAAAGAGAACTGATGTTGTAATTTTTGACTCATAGGTTGACTTAAATAAATATATTCTTGCAATTAGCTTTAATTGTGTTGAAT
>JAGHSS010000296.1 GCA_018065745.1 Candidatus Neoflavobacterium equi
AAATTAAGCCTTATAAATGCAAGATGCAACCCCAAAACAGAAATAAGTAGGTATTTTTTGTCTGAAAATCTTCAATAAATTGATTGGAAACTTGATACATAAAATACTACATTTGTATAAAAAGATTTTCATGCTTAAAATTGGCATTCTAGGTGCAGGGCACCTTGGTAAAATACATTTAAGATTATTAAAAGAATCAACTAAATATGAACTCGTAGGTTTTTTTGATCCCTATGAGCCCAATGCCATTCAAGTGGCAAAAGATTTTGGATACACCCGTTTTGAAACCATCGCTGATTTGATTGCGGCTGTGGATGTGGTGGACATTGTGACTCCAACTGTGAATCACTTTGACTGCGCAGTTCAAGCGATTGAGGCTGGAAAACACATTTTTGTAGAGAAGCCAATCGCTACCACTTTGGAGCAGGCGGAAGCGATCATCGCGTTGGCAGAAAAACACCAGGTCAAAGGTCAGGTTGGACATGTGGAGCGCTTTAATCCGGCGTTTAAATCTGTGAAAGACAAGATTCAAAACCCAATGTTTATTGAAACGCACCGTCTTGCGGAATTTAACCCACGTGGTACTGATGTGCCTGTTGTGTTGGATTTGATGATTCACGATATTGACGCTATCTTAAGTGTTGTGGATTCTGAGGTGATTGCAATTCACGCAAGTGGAACATCTGTGATCAGCGACTCTCCAGACATTTGCAATGCGCGTTTGGAATTTGCTAACGGTTGTGTGGCAAACATTACTTCTAGTAGAATTTCCATGAAAAACATGAGAAAATCTCGTTTTTTCCAAAAAGATGCTTACATTTCTGTAGACTACTTGGACAAAATTTCTGAGGTGGTAAAAATGAAAGACGCTCCTGAAGTGCCTGGTGATTTTGACCTGATTTTGCAGAATGCTGAAGGCGTTAAAAAACAAATTTATTATGACAATCCAAAGGTGGAACCTAACAATGCCATTTTGGATGAGTTGGAGACTTTTGCAGACGCGATAAACAACAATACAACACCGGTGGTGACGCTTCAACAAGCTACTAAGGCGTTGAAAGTAGCCTACCAAATTATTGAGTCTTATACCAAATAAACAAACAAAAAAACATAAATTAATGAAAAATGTTGCCGTTATTGGTGCGGGTACTATGGGTAATGGTATCGCTCACACCTTTGCACAAGCAGGATTTACTGTAAAGTTAATCGACCTTTCTGAAAAAGCTATCGAAAAGGGAATGCAAACTATTTTGAACAATTTGGACAGAATGGTAACCAAAGGAAGCATTACTGAAACAGATAAAATCAACACATTAAACAATATTATTACCTATACTGACATCAAAGATGGTGTGGTTGGTGCTGATTTGGTTGTTGAGGCTGCTACAGAAAATGTAGATTTGAAATTGAACATCTTCAAAACACTAAGCGAGGTTTGTGATCACAATGTCATTTTGGCTTCAAACACCAGCTCTATTTCCATCACGCAAATTGCTGCCGTAGTGGTTCATCCTGAGCGTGTGATTGGAATGCACTTTATGAATCCAGTGCCGATCATGAAATTGGTTGAAATCATCAGAGGATACAACACGACAGACGAGGTGACTAAAATTATCATGGATCTTTCTGTGAAATTAGGTAAAACACCAACAGAAGTGAATGACTACCCTGGATTTGTGGCTAACAGAATTTTAATGCCAATGATCAATGAATCTATTGAAACGCTTTACAACAATGTGGCGGGTGTAGAAGAAATTGACACGGTAATGAAATTGGGAATGGCGCATCCAATGGGTCCATTACAATTGGCTGACTTTATTGGTTTGGACGTTTGTCTTTCCATCTTAAACGTTATGTATGACGGGTTTAAAAATCCAAAATACGCACCTTGCCCACTTTTAGTTAATATGGTGCGCGCAGGAAAATTAGGCGTGAAATCTGGAGAAGGTTTCTATGACTACAGCACAAGCAAAAAAGCAGAGCACGTAGCGAAAATGTTCGCTAAATAATAAAACACAGCCTGCAGGAATCTCCTCGCAGGCTTTTTTATCCTTATCACCGGTTGATATTTCCATTGAAAATCACCTAAATCCTAATTTACCTTGGCTAGAATAATTCCTTTTAAAGCGGTTAGACCAGCAGCAGACAAAGTTGCTTTGGTTACTTCAAGAACTTATGACGACTATTCTGCTGCAGAATTGGCGTCACAATTGGACTTTAACCCCTACTCCTTTTTACACGTGATCAACCCGGGCTATGCCTTGCAACAAAAGTTGACCAATGAAAAAAGGTTTCAGATGGTAAAACACAAGTATACCGAGTTTAAAAAGGAAGGCATCTTTATCAAGGAAGAGGAACCGGTTTTTTTCTTGTATGAAATACAAACCAAAACCAATGTTTTCACGGGCATTCTTTGTGCAACCTCTATTGAGGACTATCAAAACAACGTCATCAAAAAACATGAAAACACCCTGGAATACCGTGTCAACCTGTTCAAAGATTACCTGCATACCACAGGATTTAACGCAGAACCGGTCTTGATCACCTACCCCAATTCTACTGCCATCCAAACGTGGATGACACTGAAGAAAAAAACAGCTTCCATTTATGAGTTTTCAACCATGAATAAGGAAAAACACACCGTTTGGAAGGTGGATACCCAAAGTGAACTTGACTTTTTACAGTCGCATTTTGACGCCATCCCTTCGCTGTACATCGCTGATGGACACCACAGATCAGCGTCTTCAGAAATGCTGTATGAACAAGACAAAGACTCTAAAAACGACAATTTGAAGTATTTTATGAGCTTTTTGATTTCTGACAGCAATTTGAAAATCTATGAATTCAACCGTTTGGTCAGCGACCTGAACAACCACAGCAAGGACTCTTTCCTAAACGCAGTGGAACAACACTTTGAGATTACAGACAAACACCACGAAATTTGGAAACCAGAGTCCAAATTTGAGTTTGGAATGTATCTTGACGGGAGTTTTTATGCGCTAAAATTAAAGACAGACTCGTATAAATTCACGGACGTCTTGTCCAAATTGGACACCCAAATTTTGTATGACACCATCTTGCTGCCCATATTGGGAATTGAAGACTTGCGTACAGACAACAGAATTACCTATGTTCCTGGGAACAAATCCATCACCAACATCAAGGAAGAAGTGGATTCTGGTGCATTTGAGGTCGGATTTATGCTTTTCCCCATCCAAATGGAGGAAATTGTAGAGATTGCCGATTTGGATTTAATCATGCCGCCAAAAAGTACGTACATCGAGCCTAAATTCAGAAGTGGATTGGCAATCTATGAATTGTAAGCGACAGCACAGAAACCTAGCATTATTGTAATACAATCAAAAATTGTTTTGTAAATTTGTTGTTTATAAACTGGAGTTAAAACATGTCTATTCAACAAAATTTACAACAAATTAAAAATAGCCTGCCGGCACATGTCACCCTGGTAGCGGTTTCCAAAACCAAACCAGTTGCTGATCTTCAAACTGCATATCAAGCAGGGCAACGCATATTTGGTGAAAATAAAATACAAGAGATGACGGAAAAGTGGGAACTTTTACCAAAAGACATTTCTTGGCATATGATTGGACATGTGCAAAGTAACAAGGTCAAATATATGGCGCCTTATGTGGACTTGATTCACGGGGTTGACTCTGTCAAATTACTGGAAGAGATCAACAAACAGGCAGCCAAAAACAACCGCGTTATCAACTGTTTACTTCAAGTGTTCATTGCTGAAGAGGAAACCAAATTTGGTTTTAGCTCTTTGGAAATCAACGATTTATTTGCAAGCACGGCCTTTGCAAACCTTCAAAACATTAAAATTGTCGGTTTGATGGGAATGGCTACAAATACCTCAGACACAAATCAAATCACGAAAGAATTTTCTAATTTAGCTTCACTGTTCAATCAATTCAAAACGTTAGCCTTACCCAATGTGAGTATGGAAACGCTTTCTATGGGTATGAGTGGAGATTACCCATTGGCTATTGCTGCTGGAAGCACTATGGTGCGCATCGGTAGCAGTATTTTTGGAACACGATAAACGCTATTCATTTGTACGCAATACTTGACATAGAAACCACGGGAGGCCAATTTAACGAAGAAGGCATTACCGAAATCGCAATATATAAATTTGATGGACATCAGGTGGTGGATCAATTGATAAGTTTGATCAATCCTGAAATTCCAATTCAACCGTTTGTAGTCAAACTCACGGGCATCAACAATGCCATGTTGCGTTCTGCACCCAAATTTTTTGAAATTGCCAAACGCATTATAGACATTACAGAAGGTTGTACCATTGTGGCGCACAATGCGTCTTTTGACTACCGTGTGATCCGTACTGAGTTCAGACGTTTGGGGTATACCTTTGAACGTCCAACACTGTGTACCGTTGAGCTGGCAAAAAAACTGATTCCAGAACAAGAGTCTTATTCCTTGGGGAAATTGGTTCGCAGTTTGGGCATTCCCATCGCAGACAGACACCGTGCAAACGGGGACGCTATGGCCACGGTTAAGCTCTTTAAAATGTTGCTAGCCAAAGACAGCAGCAAAGAGATTCTGAAGGAATTTGTGCGCACTGAAGTCAAAAGCGGTATGGCTCCAAAATTGTTGGATTTGGTGGATAATGTCCCTTCAAAAACGGGATTGTACTACATTCACAAGCAAGACGGCGCCATCATTTACATTGCCAAAAGCAAGAACATGAAGAAGAAGGTCAACGAGCACTTCACGTCAAACAGCAAAAAATCCATCAAGATACAACGCGAAGTTTTCACAGTGACCTATGAGGAAACTGGAAGTGAACTGATCGCAATTTTAAAAGAAGCTGAAGAGTTGGCCATCAACAAGCCAACCTACAACAGAGTAAATATAAAACCAAATTTTCCGTTTTCTCTATATAGGGAGAAAAACAAAGACGGATACTTTGGTTTGAAAATCTTGAAAACGGACAAGAGAAGAAAAGAAATTACTTCTTTTGGCACCATTCAAGAAGGAAAAAAGTTCTTGGATGAAAACATCCACAAGTATGAATTGTGTTTTAACGTCAACAGCGACATCACCAAGAATGAACCTTGTGATGGCTATGTAAAAGGGGAATGTAAAGGCGCGTGTTTGGAATTGGAAAACAAGAAATTTTACAATGAACGAGTTCAACAATTCATTGAAGACTACCAAGCTAAACATCAGAATTTCATACTGATAGACAAAGGGAGAACCATCAATGAGAAGAGTGCTATTGTGATTGAAAACAGTGTGATTAAAGGATATTGCTTCTTTGATCTCAACTACCAGATCAACCAAGCAAACATCTTGAAAAACATTTTAATACCGTTACAAACCAATCCTGACAGCATCAAAAACATCCACTCCTACATCAGGAAGAAGGATGTGAAAATAATAAATTACTAGAGATGAGAAATCACATCAAGTCTAAATATGAACTTTTAAAGCAGCAGATCTATATCATCATATATGGATCAAACACGTTTTGGGGAAAACTCTTTGACCTGGCCTTATTGGTGATTATTTTATTCAGTGTGACGTTGATCACCTTGGAGTCGATCCCAAGATTTGATCACACTTACCACCATTTCTTTTTGATATCAGAATGGGTCATCACCATTTTCTTTACCTTGGAGTATTTGTTGCGCATCATCTGCCACAAAAAACCATTGAGCTACATCTTTAGCTTTTATGGAATTGTAGATTTGCTCTCCATCATGCCCATGTTCATGTCTTTTGTGTTCCCAACCTCCAAAATGCTTGTGGTCTTTAGAAGTTTGAGGCTGTTGCGCTTGTTTTCCATCTTGGACATGATGCCGATCATTGGACAACAATACCACCTTAAATTAGCTTTAAAAGCCAGTAGAAATAAGGTTTTGGTATTTGTGTACTTCATCATCGTCATCTCCATTGTTTTGGGAACCTTGATGTATTTGGTTGAAGGTCCAGAACACGGCTTTTTGGACATCCCAACAAGTATTTATTGGTGTATTGTCACCATGACCACGGTTGGATATGGAGATTTAGCACCTGGAACACCCTTGGGACAAGCCATTTCCTCGTTGATCATGATCATGGGATACGGTATCATTGCTGTACCTACCGGAATTGTGACTTCAGAATATGCCAATGCAAGAAAACAAAATCCAGAATTGGAAGATCATTTTTCTTGTCCAAGATGCACCAAATTCATCTATGATGAAGATTCTAATTACTGCTCAAACTGCGGAGAAAAATTGATTAAATGAAAACACAAAATTACCTCATAGCGGTTGTAGGACCAACGGCAATCGGCAAGACGGCTGTTGGGATTGAAATCGCAAAAAAATACCAGGCTGAGATCATCTCCTGTGACAGCAGACAGTTTTTTAAAGAAATGTACCTGGGCACAGCCGTTCCCAATCCGGAAGAGCTCGCTGCAATCCCCCACCACTTCATACAGAACAAAAGCATCTTTGAGCCTTTTTCTGTTGGTGACTTTGAGGTAGAAGCCCTGGAGCAATTGGACGGTTTGTTTGCACAAAACAACATCCAAGTTATGGTGGGCGGTTCTGGTTTATATGTGGATGCCGTTATCAAAGGTTTTGATACATTTCCAGACATTGACCCCCAAGTGAGAATACAGTTAATTGCTGATTTTGAAACACTTGGGCAGGATTACTTAAAGCAAACTTTAGCTAAAAAAGACCCTGTACACTTCCAAAACTTATTAGAAAAAAACCCGCAAACGCTTGAAAACCCACAGCGTATGATGCGTTATCTGGAAGTTACATTGGGCAGTGGACAACCCTATTCCAGTTTTCTTGGCAAGCGCACAACCGTAAGAAACTTCACGCCCATCATTGTTGGCCTTAGTGGGGAACGTCAAGAAATGTATGACAGAATTAACAGACGTGTGGATATGATGATGCAAAACGGCCTGTTAGAGGAAGTCAAAGCACTGCACCCACACAAAGACCTCAATGCACTACAAACCGTTGGTTACAGGGAGTTATTTGACTTCATTGACGGCACTTGCAGCTTGGAAGACGCGGTGGAAGAGATCAAGAAAAACACCAGAAGGTTTGCCAAACGCCAGATGACGTGGTTCAACAAAACTGCTGGAGTAACCTGGTTTGATTACACCACTCCTTTAAGTGATATTACACAACATATTGATACACAACTAAATAAATAAACATGTCTATTTCTCCGGATTTTAAATCCATACATGAACAGGAATGGGAAATCAATTTTACCCAATGCACAGCTAACGGATTTTTAAAATACACAGAACTAAGCAACCTTTTCCAACTCACGGCATCAAAACATTCTGACAATGGTGGAATGAGCTTTTATGAGATGCAAAAGAATGCACAGGCTTGGGTTTTGAGTAGAATTCGCATTGAGATTGACCAAATGCCCAAATGGGGAGATGTCGTGACCGTCAGAACCTGGATTGAGTATTTGGACAACGGACGTTCCATCAGAAACATTCAGATGGATCTCAACGGGAAGAAAATGGCTGGCGCATCCAGTCTTTGGGCGGTTTTGAACACAGATTTGCGCAAGAATGAACCCTTGGCAATCAACTCAGATCACCTGACCAGATATCCTGATTTAAAAGCCACAGCTCAACCTTTTGACCGTGTCAATTACACCATAGACACTCAATTAATTACTGAAAAAAAGGTGGTTTTGTCAGATTTAGACATCGTCAACCACGTCAACAACGTCAAGTATTTGGAGTGGTGTTTGGACGCCTATGATCCTACCAAAATCTTTGGACAACAGATTCAGTCTATCGACATGAATTTCCTGAGAGAATTGAATCTTGGAGATCAAATATCGCTTGAAAAAGCAGAACACGACAACCAAACACTTTTCACAGTTATCAAGAATAAGAAGGTGAGTTTTGCAGCTCAAATTCAATGGAAATAACACCAACCTCCCCTGTGGAGGTTTTTTTGTGTTTTATCTCAAGATAACATCAAAAAACACAGGTTTTCACACAATAAAAAAGGCAGAAAATACGTATATCTATACAGACCCTAATGCTGTAAATTATGAAAAAAATTGTCTTTGTTACTGATTTGAGTGAAGCCTCCAAAAACGCCAGCCTCTATGCTTTTCAGATGGCTGAAGCATTGGACTGCAAATTGGTAATGTTACATATATACAAATTCCAATCTGTACCTCTGTTGCTGTGTCCTCAAGAGATTAAGCCCACTTACACCCCATTTGAATTGGAGCGTTTGGAGCATTTTGTCCAAGAGATGAAACAGTTGCGAATCAAGGCAGATGCCCTGGGTTACCGCAATGTTCAGGTGGAGCACGTCTTCAAAAGTGGAGACGCCGTGATGACCATTCAGGAGATGGTGGAGAAAGAAGACCTTAAAATGTTCATTATGGGCATCAAGAGGGAAAACAATTTGAAACAATCCGTTACCGGGTCTGTCAGCGGTGCGACGCTCTTAAAAACAAAAGTTATGGTAGTTGGTATTCCGGACGGCACCCCATTTAATCAGGGCATTGACTCCGTGACCTTCACCACCAGATTCCGTGAAAAGGACAAGAAAGCCTTTGAAATTGCCTCCAAGATGGCCCTTCAATTGGGAGTGCCTATCCGCATTGTATACATCAAAACCAACGAAACAGACGTTCCTGCACCAATCATTCAAAACTGGCGTGATATCTATGAAAATGAATACACACAGGTGCAAGTGATTGAAAACTCAAACGTGAATCAAGGAATTTTGGATTATTTAGCAATCAACCAAAACACTCTATTAACCGTTTTACACTACAAGCGCAACTTCCTACTCACCATTTTCGAGAAGAGTTTCACAGAAAAAATAGCCGCACTGGTCCAAGTACCCGTTTTGATCATTCAGAGCGATGAAATCCCAGATGCCGCCACCTATTAACAAATACCCTATGGGTATTTTTTTTTGTTTTGGGCGTTCCCCAAACCTGCGCTTCACTTGGTTTGCGTCGGGTTTTCCGCTATATCTTTTTTTGCTTCACAAAAAAAGGATGCCGCTGCAACCCCTAACGCAGTACACCCCCAAAACAAGCTGTTTTACCACCTTTTATCAAATCCATCACACCACTCTCATTAAAAACTCAAACGTTCCCTATAGGCCAAAAAAAAACAGCCGATTCCACATCAGCTGTTTTCTATATTGTATTCCCTATACCTTTTAAACTGTATTATTCAGATACTTTAGTTTTGTCAACCAATCTGAATCCTTCACCATGAATGTTTAAAATTTCCACATTTTCATCCATTTTCAAGTACTTACGCAATTTTGCAATATAAACGTCCATACTTCTTGAAGTAAAGTAATTGTCATCTCTCCAGATTTTTGTCAATGCTAATTCTCTTGGCATCAAGTCATTTTCATGAAGTGCTAACATTTTTAATAATTCGTTCTCTTTTGGAGATAATTTTATTGGCTCTTGATCTGGGAAAGTCAAAAATCTCAATTTAGAATTCAAATGGAATCTACCAATTTCAAACTCAAATTTCGTGTTGTCTGTCTTCACCTCAGAAGCTTTGCGTTGTAAAATCGCACGGATTTTCATCAACAATACTTCAGAATCAAATGGCTTGTTCAAATAGTCATCAGCCCCAACTTTATATCCTTTCAACACATCCTCTTTCATAGATTTTGCCGTCAAAAAGATGATTGGAATTTCTTTATTTTTATCTCTAATTTCTCTAGCCAATGTGTACCCGTCTTTGTAAGGCATCATCACGTCAAGAATACATAAATCAAACGTATCTTTTTTAAACTTTTCAAAACCTTCCATACCATTCTTAGCCAAAACAACTTCAAAGTCGTTTATCATAAGATAATCCTTAAGAACAGCACCAAAATTTGGGTCATCTTCTACTAATAGAATTTTTTTGTTCATTACATCCATGTTTTTTTTAATTTATTAATGGCATTTTTATTGTGAAGGTTGATCCCTTCCCTTTTTCACTTTCTACATCAATCTGACCTTTATGGTCATCCACAATTTTCTTTACGTAAGCCAAACCTAAACCGTGCCCTTTGACATTGTGAATGTCTCCAGTGTGTTCACGATAGAATTTTTCAAACACTCTTTTCAAAGCCACCTTACTCATTCCCTGTCCGTGGTCTCTAACTTTAATGAACAGAAACTCTTTACTGTTTTCTGTAGACACTTCAATTTGAGGTACTTCTGGAGAATATTTTATTGCATTATCCAATATATTAACAATAACGTTGGTAAAGTGCATATTATTTATAAGAGCTAAAGAATTATTTGCTTTTAGAGATACATCAATCTTTCCGCCGCGATCTTCAACAATTAAGTTAACGTGTTCCACTGCATCTTTGATGATTGAATGAACCTCAAAAGGTTGTTTTTCAAAATCAACCTCGTTGCGTTCAAGTTTAGATATCTGCAAGACATTGTCCACTTGAGCGTGCATTCTTTTATTCTCATCCTTAATCATGTTAAGGTATTTCATCACCTTTTCAGGATCAGAGAATATTTTAGGATTTTTAATAGCATCCAAAGCTAGATTAATAGTCGCAATCGGTGTTTTAAACTCATGCGTCATATTGTTGATGAAATCTGATTTAATCTCAGAGATCTGTTTTTGCTTGATCAACTGGTGTAGTGCACTGAAATAAGCAACTACAATAACCAAAGTGAACAACAAGGTCAAAAGCGTGATCCCTATCAAAGAAGAGAACAGGTATTTTGACTTGTTTGGAAAACTAACTAAAAGTTGAAATTTAGAAGAATTCTCATTGTCCATAAATACAGGTATTGAATAGGTTGTATTTTGGTCGTAGAAAAAATTCTCAGATTTCACTTTTGTAGCCAGTCCATTGCTGTAAATTGCAAATTCAAATGGTGTTTTCACCCCATAATTGGTCAATTCAGCATCCAATAGGAATTGCAAGCGCTCTTTAGAGATACGGTCTGTAATGGGCTTTAACGCAACAATGTCTTTGAAATAAATATCAAATGTTGTGCGGTCCAAGATGTCCATAGAACCCGATTTTTCAATGGTGATGTCTGGCAATACATTTTTCTTCATAGAAGCATTGTCCATCACATTACCGCTGTAAACCTCAGTCTTTCTCTTTGCAGAGAAACTTTTGATCTTCCCAGAGTCAGCATTTTTTTCAAAAAAAGAACGATTTAAATTGTAATCCTCCAACACAATGGTGTTGGAATATATTATTTGTTCATTAGTAGCAGGATCACGCTCCATAAAAAGGTATTCTTTCAAATCTTTTTTCTGAGGTGCAGTACCAATGCTGTCTTTTAATAGATTGTATTTTTTAACAAATTCAGTAGCTTCTTGTTGTTGCAGCTTTTCAGAAACAATACCTATTACCTGGGTAATATGGTATTTAAATTGATCTTCATTGTTGTGGTAAGAGGAGTCAATCCAATACGACTGCACGACAATAATTCCCAACAAAGAAAAACTCATCAAGAAAACAAGAATCCTGAAACGTATTTTAT
>JAGHSS010000262.1 GCA_018065745.1 Candidatus Neoflavobacterium equi
AATTAAATGTCAGAAAAACGCTATTTTATAATACTGCTTTGCTTCTGTTTTGGGTTGGTCACAGCTCAAGACAAAAAAAACAGCACGGTGATTGAATACCACTTTTACAATCAAAACACACCTTCAGATGAGCCTTACTTGTATGTTGCGGTTAATGGAAGCACCAACAAAATTTGGAGGGCTAATGAGAAAACAAATGACCAGGTAAAAAACTGGAGTAATACCTCATTTGTAGATTACAAAAACAAGTTGGTATATCAACAAACTCAAACCAAAGAGGGTAAAATATTTGCAACACAGGATACACTTAACACAGATTTAAGCTCCTTTGAGTTCAAAGAAGAATACAAATCCATTTTGGGATATAAATGTCAAAAAGCGGTCACAGTAATTCAATCAAACGTGATTGAATTGTGGTTTACTACCAAACCTTCGTTTAAAGCTAGCCCAAGAATGGTGGGTAATTACATGGGACTTGTTTTAGAAATCAGTTACAATGGCCAATACAGTTGGAAAGCTGTAAACATCAAAAAAATGGCATTAGATCACGTTGCATTTATAACGCCAGATTTAAATACATTACTTTCCAAACAAGCACACGCAGATTCTTTGTGGAAGGCCTCATTCACAACACTTCAAATATTTAAAAAACAACAAATAAATTTCAACCCAAAAGTGCAAACTGATGTATTGAATCACAAATATGCATACGGAACCTTGGTTGCAAAAAAAATTACCCTACCAGAAATCAAGAAGACAACACGTGTGTTCATGCAACTAAAACAAAATTCTTTAGGAGATGCTTATGACAGAACAGGTTCTGTATTCATCATCCCTACAGAAAAAGCCATTAACTATTTAGAGGCCATGCAAGGCCACCCAGACCAATTACCGGTATATCCATCCACAGACGGTCAAACACACCGCGGCATCACAACAACATCTGAATTTGATCCCGTTTTGGAATTGATGCGCTTTTTCACTCCATTTGGAATTAAACACTACAACCAACAATCAAGCTCAAGCATACAATGGCAAGACCAAACACAGCTGAGACAAGAAATAACCAATGTTATTCACAGCCTCAAAAGCAGGGAAATTTGGGTGGGTTGTTACATTGGGAACTATGATGTTGGCGGTCATCAAATAGACCTTGATTTTACATTTCATCAGGACGACACAGAAAATACAAATTTTAATTTCAACAAACCACTGTGCAATACGCTAAACATTTTGGAGATGAATGGTTTTCACTACCCTTCTTTTTTTGAAGATCCAAAAGGATTAAAATTTGATTTTGAACTTCAGGATGACGTTGAGAATGCAACCTTGAGATACATCACAACTGGACACGGGGGATGGAGCAATGGAGATGAATTTCAGTCAAAGGAAAACACCATCTTTTTGAATGGGCAACGCATCCATCAATTTATCCCTTGGAGAGAAGATTGTGGCAGTTTCAGATCCCTTAATCCTGCCTCAGGGAATTTTGACAACGGACTTTCTTCCTCAGACTTATCCAGATCAAATTGGTGTCCAGGAACCATAACACAGCCCATATACATCAAGCTTGGAAATCTAAAGGCCGGAAAACATCAAATGCAAATCACCATTCCACAAAGTGCTGCTGCAGGTGCAAACAGAAGCTATTGGAATGTTTCAGCAGTACTCCTTGGCAATACAAAATAAAAAAGGGACGGTTTATGACCGTCCCTTTTTATATATAATAAAACAATACTATTTGATTGAATTAATCACATCATATTTTGTTATAATATGGTGTTTCCCATTTTCCAATTGCAATAATACAGCTTGATTTTCTTTAGTAAACAATTTAGTTACTTCTTCAATAGAAGCATTTGCAGCTACAACAGGATATGCTGCCCCCATAACCTCACGAATAGGTTTGGTAGCGATATCAGCATTTTCCATATAAGCTTGGAACAAATCAGATTCATTAAGTGATCCAGCAAAACCATTAATATCAATTACTGGAATTTGAGAAATTTGGAATTTTCTCATACGCTCCAAAGCGTGAGAAACCAACTCTTCAGTACGTACAACAACCAAAGGCTTGTCAATATGAGACTGAATTAAGTCAGATGCTATTGCTTGTACTTCCTCCAAATAACCACGGTCACGCATCCAATCGTCATTGAAGATTTTACCAACATATCTTGATCCAGAATCGTGGAACATCACTACAACAACATCGTCAGCAGTTAACTCTTCTTGAAGTTGCAATAATCCTTTGATGGCAGAACCAGAAGACATTCCAACAAAAAGTCCTTCTTCAAGAGCCAGTCTTCTACAATAAACCGCTGCGTCTTTATCTGTAACCTTAGTGAATTTGTCAATTAAAGAGAAGTCAACATTCTTAGGTAAGATATCCTCTCCAATTCCTTCAGTGACATAAGAGTACACTTCATTTTCATCAAAGATTCCCGTTTCTTTATATTTTTTGAAAACAGATCCATAAGTATCTACTCCCCAAATTTTCACATTAGGATTTTGCTCTTTTAAATATTTAGCAACACCAGAGATGGTTCCACCAGTACCAACACCAACAATAAAATGCGTTATTTTACCAGCAGTTTGTTCCCAAATTTCCGGACCTGTTTGCTCATAATTAGCTTGCGCATTTGAAGGGTTGTCATATTGGTTTACATACCAACCATTAGGTGTTTCTTCTGCTAATCTTTTAGATACTGAATAATATGATCTTGGATCTGTTGGTTCTACATCAGTAGGACAAACAACAACCTTAGCACCAACAGCTCTTAAAATATCCATTTTTTCTTTTGACTGTTTGTCAGTAATAACACAAATCAATTTGTATCCTTTTACAACAGCAGCCAAGGCCAATCCCATACCTGTATTCCCTGAAGTACCTTCAATAATTGTACCTCCTGGAACCAAACGTCCGTCAGCTTCCGCATCCTCTACCATCTTTAAAGCCATACGGTCTTTACAAGAATGTCCTGGATTGAAATATTCAACCTTAGCCAAAACTTGACAAGGCAATTCTTTAGTAATGTGGTTCAATTGAACTAATGGTGTATTTCCAATAGTCTCTAAAATATTCTTTGCGTATTTCATTTACTTCATCATATAATTGACTTCAAAGATATTGATTTTTTACCGTTTCCAAAAACTATTTAAACAAGCCATTTAAAGCACTATTAAAAACAGAACAGCAGTTCCTACAAAAAAACACAAACAATACCTACAAATCAACTTAAACAAGGAAATTCACAGTACCTTAAAGTGATTACAAAAAAAAACCAACTCTATAAGAGTTGGTTTTGATATTAACTAAAGAAATTCCAAGTGACACCAAATCTAAACATAAATGATCTGGTTGTATAATTTGGAGTAACATAATATTTTGAATTTGATAGATCAGAATTAAAGTGTTCCAACTTCAAGAACAATCTAAAAGTTCTGATTTTTGCATTGACAAAGAAATCAAGCATTGGATATCCCCCAACTTCTTTTTGAGTTTGGGAGTAAAAAGACCCCAAAACTGGATTATAGTCATCAGCAAAATAGGACGTAAAGTAATTAAACGTTACCCCTGTTTGTAAATACAACGCTTTATTAAAGAAGTGATCATTAAAATACAAGGTGTTTCTAGTTACAAAATCTGGAACGTTCAATACTGCCTGAGATTGATCAACTTTTTGATACAAGAAGGTATTGTCTAATCCAAACTTACCAAACTTAACATCTTTACCCAATTTAACAGAAAAATAATTAATACCATCTGCAAATTGGATTGGTTTTACCAACAGTTGCGTACTCAATCCATCCGTATTTAATGCTGTAGCGGTGTTTGAAAAATACAAATGATCTTGCATCATTTTGTAACTTATCCCAAGGTCAAACCAACGGGTATTCGCTTCTAACTTAACTTGATTAATCTTTTCGTTTTTGAAGTTGTTTGACCAATTGTAATTGACGTAACTGCTTTGGAAAAGATTGTAATAAAAATCTGGTATTTGACTTGAGTAAACATAATTGAAGACCAACTTATTTTCCTTGTCATTACCAAATCTATAGCGCAGACTTCCATCAACAAATGCATTTGAAGGACCGTTGATATTAGCAGAAGCGTTTAGATTTGCCTTCCAATCATTTTCTTGATATGTGTAATTGACCCCAAGTGCGTTGGTTGTATAATTATCGTTGTTAGCAACCAAACCAGCTGTAGTATACACCACTTGATTGTAAAAGTAATGGTAGGTAGCATAATCAACAAAAGCTTCTATTGATCCCCAATTTTGAGTTTTAAAAGCTACCCCCAATTTGTTGTACACGGTATTAAACCTGGTCTTGTCGTGAATGTCATTTGAGTAATATGAACCAAATCTATCGTTTACATTCGTATTGATAAACTCATAAGATTTGTTTTCATAAGTGAATTGGTGGTGCAACATCAAACTGTTTGGATTTGACTTGCTCAATTTGAATGTATGATCAAAAAACACACGGTTCCCTTTCATCATGGATTTTGCATTTTCCAAATACACATCCAAACGACCTTTATCACTGTATACAGATTCATCACCTTCAAATTGTGACAAGTCTGACAAACCTCCATTCTCTTGATTAGAGAAATCTTGAGCTGTGATATGTCCCTTTAAAAAATATCTTTTATCCTTGGTGTTGTAACTGGTAATAAATCTGAAGTTTCCATTACTGGTCAATTCATTAAAATAATTTCCTGTGGAACGCAACCCTTTGTAGGCAATGGCAAAATTTAATTGTTTGGAGATATTACCGGTAACAAAAGCATCTAAATTTTGTCCTTGACCCATCACAGATTTGTAATATAAGTCCGTTACTGGAGTTGCCACATTGTAGTAGTTAATATCCTCAATATTCAAATAGGCCTGTTGTCTTGCGTGAAAACCAAATTGTGGATTTTTGTGAAGAGATTGCAAGCCGTGATACAACGTATTGTATGCAAAACCTTCATTGGCAAAACTCAAAAGTCCAAACTGATCCTTTCTCAAATAGTTATGTGTGTATTCTGCCTTTAGGGTCAGCGTAGTATCTACATAAGTAGTATCTCTTTGCAAAGAGATGATCTTGTATTGATCAATAGTAGTTTTGTCAAACCCTTTTTTAGTCTTTTTCACCGCATTAGCATTCAATTCATTTGTATTTGAATCAAAGACCTGTGCTTGTCCAAGGGAAAAACACAACATACCTAGTACAGACAATAAATACTTGAGCGTCATAAATATAAAATTTAAGCAAAGTAACGAGAAAACAATAAATATAACAAATAAAAAAACTCCCGCTTAAAACGGAAGTTC
>JAGHSS010000110.1 GCA_018065745.1 Candidatus Neoflavobacterium equi
AATTAGGTAGCTTTCCAGCTAGACCTTAACCAAATACTAACCAACTACTACTAAAGAACTGTTTCATAAAAATGGAAAAATTAAAAAAACGATGGGGATTAACCTCTAACTTTCAACTGATTGTTATATTATGTGTTTTTGCGATTACAGGAACAACCTCTTCCATTATTGCAAAACCTATTTTAAGTTTTTTAAATATCACCAAAGATTCTGTTGGATTGTTTTTTTACATCGTCCTATACATATTGATCATTTTTCCAATTTACAAAATCATGCTCTTGACGATAGGAACGCTTTGTGGACAACACAAATTCTTTAAAAATTTCCTGATCAAGATGCTATCAAGAATGGGATTGGGCTTTTTTTTCAACAATAAAGACACTAAATAATAAACACATAAACGAGAGCGTCTTCAAACATCAATGAATAAATACTTCTTTTTTTTAATCTTTATATGGTGTTTTAACAACACGCTCCTTGCGCAACATATTCAACAAATAGACGCACATATCGTTTCCGCGTCAAACACCGTATTAGTCAAACAAAAGCTTCAGTATAAAAATAAGACCGCTGCTCCAATACACCATATTTTATTGGGTGATTGGAACAACTCTTATGCCAATAACTACACCCCTTTGGGGAAGCGCTTTTCTGATGAATTTGTCAGAAGTTTTCACCTTATTCCACCATCAGAACGTGGTAAAACGGTGCTACAACACATTTCATCGGCTCAAAAAACACTTGACTATTGCTATTTGGAGCAGAAGGAAGACATTTTGGAAATCCTGTTGCAAACCCCACTCCTTCCCGGTCAAGAAATTACCCTTGATTTGGCCTATACCCTTCAACTTCCCGATGCGAAATACACAGGACACGGCAGGTATAAAAACGGAGTCATTCAGTTAAAACACGCCTTCCTATTTCCCACGAGTATACATACCGGAGATTTTGAAAATGACAGCAATGAAAATTTAGAGGATTACAAATTTGACGCCTCAAACATCCAACTTAAACTCACCACAGATGCCCCATTTGATATTACCTCCAATATGGACGTACAGCAATTGGATGCCTACCATAGTGAATTGACTGGCAGTAACTTCGTGCATTACGATTTGTATTTGGAACCGAAATCAACATTTACGACCTATAAAATCAATCGTCAAGAAATTCAAACCAACATCGTTGACAAAAAAACTACAGAGGCCGAGAAGTTAATTGCAATAAATAGAATAGCAACTTTTGTTCGCGATTACTTGCAGACTGCTCCTTTGAAAAAAATAGTTGTTTCACAGCAAGACTATGAGAAGAGTCCGTTTTATGGAATCAACCAACTCCCACATTTCATCAGTCCGTTTGAAAATGACTTTATTTTTGAGTTGAAATTTTTAAAGACGTATTTAACCAAAACCTTTAAAGAACAGATTCAAAACCACGACAGAAAAGAAGCTTGGATTCAAGACTCATTTCAGACGTACGTAATGATGGAATACCTGGAAACTTTTTACCCCAAATTGAAGTTGATGGGTAAAATTTCCAACTATAAAATTTTAAAGGGTTTTGAATTTGCACAAGCAAATTTCAACGATCAATTTTACTATGTATACCTTTTGATGTGCAGAAGGAATCTGGATCAATCACTGAACACTTCAAAAGATGGACAGATTAAGTTTAATGAACAGATTGCAACCCGTTACAAAGGAGGATTGAACTTTCAAATGCTCGCTGCCTATATGGGAAAATCCAATCTTCAAAATGGCTTGAGAGCATTTATAAAATTGAATGAGAATCAGCAGACCAACGCTTTGGATTTTTATCAAATCCTTCAGAATCAAACCACAAAAGACCTCGGTTTTTACAAAAATGAACTTGTGGAGAGCAACCGTCTGATCGATTTTAAAATCAATAAAATATACAGCACCAAAGACAGTACCTATGTCGTGTTGAAAAACAAAACCGATGCGTTCATACCTGTCCCAATATATGGAGTAAGGCGAGATACCATACAATTCAAAAACTGGATCCCTCCTTTTGTGAAAGACACCTTGTTGGCCTTTTCAGGAACAGACTACAGCAAATTTGTAGTCAATTATGAAGGCGACGTCCCGGAAATATACCGAGCGAACAATTGGAAGTCTGTAGGCAAATTTAAATTTAACAAACCTGTTAAGGTTACGATATTCAGAGATATTGAAGATCCAAATACCAATCAGTTGTTTTTGTTGCCGCAGTTCTCATACAACTATTACGATGGATTTTCACCGGGGATCAGCATCAACAACAAATCTGTGTTTGCCAAGCCATTTACATATGACATCACGCCTACCCTATCCTGGAACACCAAAGAATTGATTGGTAATGCGTCTTTGAGTTACAACCAAATGGTGCGCAACAAGAGGTTGTACAACATCAGATACAACATCTTTGGACATACCTATCACTATGCACCAGAAGCGATTTACTACAAAATTTCTCCCTCAGTCATCTTCAGTTTTAGAGATCCTGACTTGAGAAAGAACAACAGTGAAAATGTCATCTTGCGCTATGTGGTTTTGGACCGTGAAAAAAGTGCTTATGTTGATGTATCAGACCGCAATTATGCCGTTTTTAACTTGAGATATACCAAGGGAGAAAATGAAATCTCCAGGTTATATTCTTATAGCGGAGATTTGCAGTTGGCCAATAAATTTGGAAAAGTAGCAGCGAATACCCATTACAGAAAATTGTTTGACAACAGCAGACAGCTGAGTCTGCGCTTTTTTGGAGGACTCTTTTTATACCACCGCACAACGACAGATTTTTTTGATTTCAGCGTGGACAAACCCACAGACTATTTGTATGATTACGGCATCTTGGGACGTTCAGAATCAACTGGATTGTATTCACAGCAGTTCATCATGGCAGAAGGAGCTTTCAAGTCTCGCTACAAAGACAATATGGCGAACCAGTGGATGGCTACCGTAAACGGCAGTTACAGCATTTGGAATTGGGTTGAGGTATACGGCGATTTGGGATGGAAAAAAAACAGAGCTAATAAGGCTGATTTTTTATACGATTCAGGAATTCGATTGAATTTGGTTCAAGATTACTTTGAGTTGTATTTTCCGGTATATTCAAATAACGGATGGGAAATTGCACAGCCAAATTATCAAGAACGCGTCAGATTTATCTTTACATTCAGTCCAAAAACACTCGTTTCTCTGTTTACCAGAAAATGGCTTTAAATAAAATTTCCATTGAGCCATTACTTACAAATCACAAAAATCATTGCTTAATAATTAAAATCGGTCACTAAAAAGAGCTGTTTTTTATCAAATATTTAATTTATATACAAATAACAATTGCTTTTGAAAAGCAAATTAATTAGATTTGTACCAATTCAAGTATTAAAATTATGAACCAAACTACAACCGTTAAAACCTTATCTTTTGAAGATTTCAAAGCTGAAGTACTTCGTGACTATAGACTTGCTAGATTAAGTAGAGAATGTAGTTTATTGGGAAGACGTGAAGTTTTAACTGGAAAAGCCAAATTTGGAATTTTCGGTGATGGTAAAGAACTTCCACAAATCGCCTTGGCAAAATCTTTTAAAAATGGAGATTTCAGATCGGGTTACTACCGAGACCAAACCTTTATGATGGCCATTGGTGCATTGACTACCCAACAATTTTTTGCTGGTTTATATGGACACGTGGACATTGCACACGATCCAATGAGTGGAGGAAGACAAATGGGAGGTCATTTTGCTACCCATTCACTTGATGAAAACGGAAATTGGAAAAACCTAACCATACAAAAAAACTCTTCTTCTGACATCAGCCCTACCGCGGGACAAATGCCGCGTTTGTTAGGATTGGCTCAGGCTTCTAAAATTTACAGAAATGTCAATGGCATTACTGACAAAACCAACTTCTCTATCAACGGGAATGAGATTGCATGGGGAACCATTGGTAACGCATCCACTTCTGAAGGTTTGTTTTTTGAAACCATCAATGCCGCTGGTGTTTTACAAGTTCCTATGGTAATGAGCGTTTGGGATGACGAATACGGAATCTCAGTACACGCCAAACACCAAACAACAAAAGAAAATATCTCTGAAATCTTAAAAGGGTTTCAAAGAGAAGAAAATACAAATGGCTTTGAAATTTTGAGAGTCAAAGGTTGGGATTACCCAGGTTTGATTGAGACGTATCAAAAGGCAGCAGCTGTTGCAAGAGAACAACACGTTCCTGTGTTGATTCACGTCAATGAATTGACACAACCACAAGGACATTCTACTTCAGGTTCACATGAACGCTATAAAGATAGCGATCGTTTGGCTTGGGAACAAGAATACGACTGTTTGGTTCAAATGCGTCAATGGATGTTAAACAATGGTTTGGCAACAGAGGCGGAATTAGAATTTATTGACACAGAGACTAAATCTGAGGTTTTAGAAGCTAAGAAAGCAGCATGGAGCGCTTATCTTGACCCGATCAAGGCAGAGCGTTTGGAATTGAACAACCTGTTAAACACCGTTGCTATCAGCAGTGCTAATGGGGTTTTCATCACCAAAATTGCCCAAGACTTAGCTGCTGTAAAAGAACCGATCAGAAAAGAACTATTGGTTGCGGCACGCAAGGTGTTGCGCATGGTGGTTACTGAAGATTGCAAAACTGGTTTGAGCCAATGGATTCAAGAATACACGGCAAAAATTCAACCAAAATACAGCTCTCACCTATTTTCACAATCTGATAAAAGCGCTGTCCAAATTGCTGGTGAAGCTCCAATATATGACGAGACTGCAGAAGCTGTTGACGCACGTGTGGTTATCAGAGATAACTTTGATGCCTTATTTGCAAAATATCCAGAAACTTTAATTTTTGGAGAAGACGCGGGAACTATTGG
Source organism: Candidatus Neoflavobacterium equi (assembly GCA_018065745.1). Taxonomy (GTDB): domain Bacteria; phylum Bacteroidota; class Bacteroidia; order Flavobacteriales; family Flavobacteriaceae; genus Flavobacterium; species Flavobacterium equi. Next base: position 4,888 of record JAGHSS010000110.1, read on the forward strand.
TGATGTTAACCAAGGTTTGGAAGGAATGCAAGAGAAATATGGAGAATTGCGCGTTTCTGATGTTGGAATTCGCGAAGCTACCATTTTAGGTCAAGGAATTGGAATGGCCATGCGTGGGTTAAGACCTATTGCAGAAATTCAATACTTAGATTACCTATTGTACGCAATCCAGATCATGAGTGATGATTTGGCAACACTACAATACCGCACCCATGGAAAACAAAAGGCGCCAGTAATTATCAGAACACGCGGTCACCGCTTGGAAGGTGTTTGGCACTCTGGATCTCCAATGGGAATGATTTTAAATGCTGTGAGAGGTATTCACGTCCTTGTTCCTAGAAACATGACCAAGGCCGCTGGATTTTACAATACCTTGTTAGCATCTGATGAACCAGCATTGGTTGTTGAATGCTTAAACGCATACCGTTTAAAAGAAAAAATGCCAACCAACCTTGGAAGTTTTAAAACACCTATTGGGGTTGTTGAAACGGTAAAAGAAGGTGCTGATATTACCATTGTATCTTATGGTTCTACTTTGAGAATGGTTGAAGCTGCTGCTTTGGAATTGGCTCAGGTTGGAATTGATGCAGAAGTAATAGACATTCAGTCTTTATTGCCATTTGACATCAACCACGACATTGTGAAGTCTGTTGCCAAAACCAACCGTCTTTTAATTGTTGATGAAGACGTTCCTGGTGGTGCAAGTGCTTATATCATGCAAGAGATTTTAGAAGTTCAAAACGCTTACGTTCACTTGGATTCTAAACCTCAAACATTGACTTCTAAAGCACACAGACCTGCTTATGGTACAGATGGAGATTATTTCTCTAAACCTTCATTAGAAGACATCTTTGAAAAGGTTTACGACATCATGCACGAAGCGAATCCTACAAAATATCCTAGTTTATACT
>JAGHSS010000173.1 GCA_018065745.1 Candidatus Neoflavobacterium equi
CCGATGAGAAGGAATTGAATGTCTTGTAAAAAGCTGGGTTTTTTGCCTTCAATTTTATGTCCTATAAATTGAAATACCCAAGAAATTGCAAATACGCTTATATAGAGGAAGACGCTATTTTGTGCCAGGAGTTTGTTGATGGCAGCGACAGAAATTATAAAAAATAAATTGAGGCACACCATGACAAAAGTGAGTGGTGGGGAGAGTTTAAAGTAATAATAACACACCAATGCAAAGGCGGCTATTAAAACGGCAGATATTGTTCCTAGAGGATCCAGTTGGATAGGGTACATAGGGATGCAGGACAACAGTCCAACAATGGACCAAAAAATGAGTGGAACGCAAATCCAATGGATTGTTTTATTGGTTGCATTTTGATGGCTTTCTGAGTAGGTTTGAAAGCGTTGTTCAATTTTTTTCATGGTGTATTTATTTTGGTATCCTGTTTTGAGGGCTTGCGTTAGCGATTGCAGCGGCATCCTTTTTCCAAGATTTTCTTGGAAAAAGATACAGCGGAAAGCGCGTCCCGGAGGGAACGCCAAAATAAATATAATAAAATTTATAAAAACCTTTGTTTTATTTCTTCAGTCGGCACTTGACAATGTTGGGTTTTGCCGTACCATTTGTAGCGGTTTTTAGCTACGTAATCATAGATCAAATCACCTGGGGATGGGGTTAGAAAACTGAAAATACTCAGTAGACTGTAAGGCATGCCTAGGTTTTTAGCAATTTGTAAGACAGCAGATGACTTGATGTAATAGGCTTGTCCGGGTTGGATGTAAACCAGGGAATCTATGTGGTTTTCAGGGAGTCCCAAATGTGTCAAATACTTTTTGCCAGCAGGGGATTGTAGGGGGGCAAAAACAAATTTTGCTCCCGGATCTGCGGCGATTATTTTGTTGACAAAACCGTTGCAATAGTTGCAGTGGCCGTCAAATAAAATGATGTGTTTGTGTACTTCTGTTAGGTCTTCCATTACTTTTTCCTTTCTACCATTTCCAACTGATCCAAGTCCACTTTTGAGGTGAAAAATCCGTAGTTGACGGTGGCTCTTTTCTTCTCAATTGCGTCAATAGTTCCCACGGCAATCCCGTCCAACATGCGGACGCGATCCCCAACTTTCAAGATGAAATTGGTCTTTTTGGGCTCCTGAGCCTCTTTGATTTTCTTCTCTTTTTTCTCCTTGCGAATTTCTTCTACAACAGCCAAAACTTCTTCTTTGACTTCCTTGACTTTGATCTCTTTTTCCTTTTTCTCCTTGACGGTGACTTTCTTGCGCTTGGAGTTTTCAATCTCTACAAGTTTTAAGAATTCACCTATCAAATCTTTTTTGTTCTTGTTGTTGAAATATTTTTCAGATATATCATCAATTTTTTGTCCCATATAAATCAAGCGCTGGTTGGAGTCAAACAACTCTTGATAACTCTCCAATTTGCTCTGAATTTTGGTATTGATGGTTTCCATCTTCTTGCTTTCTTCTCTGGCTTTGATCTCTTCTTCCTTCAGGTTTTGAGAGGTCTTTTCCATCTTGCTGCGCTCTTTTTGGAGGCTGGAAATGGTTTTGTCAAATCTGATTTTGTCTGTCTCAACTTTCTTTTTTGCTCTGTTGATCAATCCAAAAGGAATGCCATTTTTTTGCGCCACTTCAAAGGTAAATGAACTACCGGCTTGGCCCACAATCAATTTGTACATCGGTTCAAGTGACTTTTCATCAAACATCATGTTGGCATTGACCGCACTTGGCAATTCATTGGCCAACATTTTGAGCTTGGCATAGTGGGTGGTGATGATTCCAAAGGCTTCACGGTCATAGAATTCCTCCAGGAAAACCTCTGCCAAAGCTCCTCCCAATTCCGGGTCTGAACCGGTTCCAAACTCATCAATCAACAACAGGGATTTGTCGTTGCACTTCTTGAGGAAGTAGTTCATGTTTTTGAGTCGGTAGCTGTAGGTACTCAGGTGGTTTTCAATGGATTGGTTGTCCCCGATGTCTGTTAAAATACGCTCAAAAAGACAGGTTTCACTGCGCTCGTGAACGGGAATCAACATACCTGATTGCAACATCAACTGCAAAAGACCTACAGATTTTAAGGTGATACTCTTCCCACCGGCATTGGGTCCAGAAATGACAATGATGCGCTTGTCCTGAGTCAACTCAATGGTCTGCGGGTAGGTGGGTTGATTTTTTAATTTGTTGTTCAACAGCAGGATCGGGTGAAAGGCTTCTCTGAAGTAAATGCGTCTTTCTTCCACGATATTGGGTAAAATACCGTTGATTTTGTAAGCATACTTGGCTTTTGCACATACCACATCCACATCGCTAAGAAAGTCTTGATACTGGCTAAGCAAATCGTGATAAGGTCTGATTTCAGCGGTAAGCTGCTTTAATATTCTGATGATTTCCTGTTTCTCTTCATACTCCAGGTTTTGCATTTCTCTGGTGTATCTCTGGGTAGCTTCTGGCTCAATATAAGAGATGCTGCCGGTTTTGGACTGTCCCAAAATGCTCCCTTTGACTTTTTTTCTGTACATGGACAGCACGGCCAAAACCCTGCGGTTGTCAACCAAAGTTTCTCTGATGTCATCCAAATATCCGGCGCTGTTGTACTGGCTAAGCACCAATCCAAAGCTCTGATTCAGTTTGGCACGCACCAAATGCATGTTTTTTCTGATCTCTCTTAAATCTGGAGAGGCTGCATCTTTGATTTCACCATACTTATCCATGACTTGGTCAATGGTTTGTATGATGAATTTGGTGTACTCCACCTGGGAGGCACGCTTGTTTAATTTGGGATAATAGCTTTCAAATTTCTTTAAAAACAACAACATATAGTTGGTATTTTCACCAAGAGTACTGATTTTCTTAAAAGCTGAAGCTTCTAAATAACTGTCCTCAATGGCCAACATTTTCAACTCGTGAGTGATTTCATCAAAATAATGGCTCGGCAAGCTGTTATTGTTGGTGAAAGAAGAAACGTATTCTGAGGTTTGCAACAGGTGATCCATTAAAACGTCTTGGGTTTTAAAGGGTTGTATCTCCAATGCTTTCTGCTTTCCAATCTCTGTTGTACACTGGGCAGAAACGGTCTCTAGAACGGTGTTAAACTCTAAATCTTGTAATGTTTTTTGGGTAATCGCTATCATGCTAAATTCTGTGAATTACAAATTTACAAACAATTGCCTAAGTTTTTAGAATAATGTTATTTTTGATGTAAATTTTATCTCATGATGCAGGTTGCTACCAATTGGAAGGTCTTGATTCAACAAGAGGCTGAAAAGAAATATTTTGCTGATTTAATGGATTTTGTGTCTCAGGAATATGCGCAAAATGTGTGCTTACCACCTCAGAATTTAATTTTTGAGTGCTTTAATCACTTTGATATAGAACAGACAAAAATTGTCATTTTGGGTCAGGATCCTTATCACGGGCAGGGGCAAGCCAATGGTTTGGCCTTTTCTCTGAATGCAGGGTGTGTACTGCAACCTTCTTTGCGCAATATATTTAAGGAATTGATGACTGATGTGGGTATTGATGCGCCATTTTCTGGCAATTTAGAATTTTGGGCCAAACAAGGAGTGTTGCTGCTAAACGACGTCTTGACGGTGCGCAGTGGTCAGGCGGGAAGCCACCAAAAACAAGGGTGGGAGACGTTTACCAATGCGGTGATATCTCATCTAAGTGTTACCCAAAAAAATTTGGTATTTATGTTGTGGGGAACTGCTGCACAGAAAAAAGGGCGTTTGATTGACGGTGATAATCACCTGATATTGAAGAGTGGCCATCCTTCTCCTATGAGTGCGAACCGCGGTCATTGGTTTGGAAATAAACATTTTTCTCAGGCAAATGCGCATTTGGAAAAATTGGGTAAAGAACCCATCAATTGGGGGGATGCTGCCTGGTAATTTTTTTAAGCACGTTTTATTTATTACAATTGATAGGTGACTGTCACAAAGAGCATCCGTGGAAGTACAGCTGTTGTGGTGTTTTGATAGCTGTAATCAGTAAAGATCGCTCTGTTGTTGTTTGCTGTACCGGTGAGATTGTAGCCCTTGATGCCCAAATTCCATGGACTTTTTTGTGGGTTGTACTCCAATTCACATTGCATTTGATGCCTCTGGGTTTGTTGCTGATTGATGTTGTTTATGTTGGTTTGATGTTTGAAGACTAATAATAGCTGCTCAAATAGCTTTCCCTCCACACTGAAATGTATTAAATCTAAGGTACTGCCTATCCGTGCTGTGCTCTGTAAGCTGCTGTAAATTTTGCTGTAATCTAATTTAAAGTTGGGTGTGTTTTTAAAGTTTGTTTTTGCTGTGGCTCCAAAAGTGTGATTGTATGTTGCAGAATGGAGGTCTATCTCTTCTATGCGTTGTGTAAACTTTATTAAACGCGTGTTGACAAAAATTCTCCAATTCCATTTTTTGTACATTTTGCCATAATGGGTAGTGGCGCGCCACGATTGTTCTTGAAAGGGATTGTTAAAAGCGGACATCAGCTGATCAATGCCAGCGCGTTGCACACCATTTCTGATGTTATTTTGGCTGTAGTTGTATGCTATTGACGCAAATACATGGTAGCCTTTTATGGTATTAAAATCTGTATAATTTAAGTTTACTTGATCCTGATGTGTGTTTTTTAAAAATGGATCACCCACATACAAGGTATTGAAAGAGCTGATTTGATATTGATTGGTCAATTGATTGGTTTGCGGTATATCATAAACTTTCTCATAATTGAAAAGCAGTATTTGTGCGTCGCTAAAATGGTATTTGAATTTTAATGCTGGTTGCCACAGCACTGTTTTAAAATGATTGGTTGTAGTGGGGTAAGTTGTTTGTGAATTTAAAAAGGTGGCTTGTGTTTTTACATAAAAATCCATCTTCTTTCTCTCATATTGGTATTCAAAACGCACAAAAGGTTCTATTAATTTATATGTTATCTCATTGCTAAAATTTGGCATGTCCTCCAAAATTCCTTCTTCGTTTACATTCCCAAAATTTGCTGCCTGTTGTTGCGCATTGTGGTATGACAAACCCATGCTGCTGTACAAATGATGGCTGCTGTTGGGCATCCAAAAATGGGTATTGATGAATTGGGTGTTTGTCTGCTTTTGATTTCCCATTTGCTGTATGTAGAAATTGTTGCGTGCAGTGCTGTCCACTTGCCAGGGGATCCAATGTTCCAAAAAGGCAGTATTTGAACTTAAGTCCATTTGAGGCTGGTATTTCTGAAATTCTGACGTCACTACCAATGCAGATTTGTGACGTCTGTTGTAGGTTTTTAAATAGGAGAATTCTTGTTTGACATCCTGATATTTGTTGAAGTTTGTGTTGTCAAAGTTTTTGCTGTTTTGTTCTGAAATAGATGATAAATCTGTGTTCCTTTGGAGTTTAGCGTTGTTTATTTGAAGTGTGTATTCAAAGGTGGTGTTTTTGTTTTTGCTGTGTTTAATACTGCTGTTAAACAGTATAAGTTGGGTGTTTTGATGGCTGTTCCTGAACCGCTCTTCCCTTGTGTTTCCTGTATTTTGAAAATAGGTTATGTGGTCTTGAACTTGACTATTTAATGTGTTTTTACTGGTGGTAAAATGAGTCTTCACGGTTGTTTTATCAGAGAATTTGTAGCTCAAATTTTGGGTGGTCAATTGGTTTTTAATGGATAAAACATCCGTACGCTCTTCCAAAAAGGAATTGAAATGAAACAGCTTGTTCACATTTCGATGCTTGATGAAAGGACTTTGTTGTGATTGAATTCTTCCCAGATCTTCTTTTGAAAGGGGTTGCATACCGGTATTGTTGGTGTTGATGATGCTCCCAAAGTTTAACTTTGGAGCATAATAGAATGTATTTCCCTGTAGTTCATACCTTTTTTTTTCTCCGCCGGCAGCAGTTAAATTTCCAAAAATCAATTTCTTTTTATGGTCTTTGAGTTTTATGTTAACGGCCAAATCTTCAGAACCTAAAACTTGTTTCATGTGAGCTACATCTGTAAAATGGTCAATGACCTCTACTTTTTCCACGGCGTCTGCGGGAATATTTTCCACGCCAAGTTTACTGCTGTTGCTGAAAAAGGATTCTCCTTCCACTAAAAAATGCTGAACGGCTTTTCCATTGACTGTAATTTGTCCATTGGGTGCAATTTCAAATCCGGGAAGTTTTGACAATTGGTCTTTTAATTTCCGCTCTGAACCGTCTGTGAATGCGGAAATGTGAAAGGTCATGGTGTCTTTTTTAATCACTACAGGTCGGTATTGGTGAACAATGGTGAGTTCTTTGAGTAGCTGTGTTTTGGGCAATAGGTAAAAGTGCTGCTGGTACAGTTTGTTTTGATGTTTGAAGTGTAAGGTGTCTGTCTGGTAATTTATTGCTGAAACCGTAATCAGGTAATTTGTTTGGGTTTGCAATTTCAAGGTGTAATTCCCAATGCTGTCTGTGGTTGCAAAGGTGATTTCTGTTTTTTTGTCCTGAGGAATGGCCATTAGCGTGGAAGATGCTAATGGTTGTTCTTCTAAATTGTAAACCCTTCCTGTTAGGTCTTGTGCTTGGCTTGTACCTGTGAGGAAAAACAAAAAAAAAGAAAGGATTTTTATGTATTGGTCTGGTTTGTTCAAAGGGTAGTTTGGCGTATAGATTGATGTTGTGACCTTGGTGCTTTTACTTCTAATTTATCTTAATTAGGTTGATAAAATCCGCTTCAGAAATGGGAATTCCCTTTTCAGGGCTTTCAATATGTTGAAGGTTTGGGTTGAAATTGATACTTTCAGTGCCTAACAAAACGTCTTTTCGTTGCAGTTCAAGAATCAAACCCGGTAATCCCCCATAGCCCAATGGGCCGTGCGGGAAAGGGATTTCTGGACAATACCAAGCAATGACATTTTGAAGGACTTGATCATGTGCAACTACTCCAGTAGCTTTGTAACAGACTAAGTTTTGTATTTTCTTGGTTTCTGTTTCCAATTTCCATTCTGTGAAAATGGGAATTTGAATTCGGTATTTGTCAGATTCAATTTGGTGTAGATTGGTGTTGTTGTACTGCATGATTTTAGTTTCCTGATTTGAATATATGGGATTGAAGTAACCAGCAATCAACAATGCGATATCTGTGTTGTGATTCCTTTTTACCACTGATTTATCTACAGTAAATAGCGCTTCTGTGGGGTGTGCATACAAGGTAAAAAGTACCTGTTCAGCACCTTCTGAACCCCTGGAAGTAATTTTTTCTACAGTGGGGTTTGTGGTGTTGATTTGAATGGATAGGTTGTATTGAACTGCTATGGCATTTTGCGCAACCGTAACGCAGGGCATGAGTAAAAGGAGGAGTGCGAGGGTTTGATTAATTTTTTTCATAGTTTTAGGTTTTAATTATTTATTGGTGGAGCACTTTCTTCTTGATCATTTCTACATTTTAAATAATCTTTTAACGCAATTGCTGCTGCAGTACTATCACCAAAACCACTCTGTGTAAGTGCTAGGTAGTTTAAAACATATTGTTCTGAACATGGATCTGCGAACATTAGATTTGTCGATTTATTTGCATAGCTAGATTGTATAAAAGTAAATATGCAAATTGTGTAAAAAATTTTTTTCATAATTAATAAATATTTAAATTTTGTGCTTATGCATGTTTTCAAGATAATCATTAAAACCAATTTACCAAAGTTTTTCTTGTTAATATTGAATATAAAGCATTGATAAACAGGTATATGTGTGTTTTGTTTATAGCGTTAGCGGTTGGAGCGGCATCCTTTTGGGAGGCTTTGCCGACTAAAAGATACAGCGGAAGACGCGCCGAGGGGAAAAACGACGTCAGGAGTTTTTGCGCGGGAACGCCCCAAAAAAAATCCCCAATTCACAAGGAGTTGGGGATTACATATTTTTAGTTTACAGTGAAGTAATATCCGGTGTTGTAATTGTTAGCGGTGGTGGATATTTGAATTTGTGTGTATTTTGTTGATTCTTGTTTGGAAATCAAACTGATGGAGTTTGCGGTTGTCCCTGCGTTGAACATCAGGCGGTATTGACCAGGTTGGGAAAGTTGTATAGACGTGTTATTGACATAAACTCCAGACAGGTTCAAAACAGCTTCTTTGGAAGTAACTGGGCCAAAAGCGGTGAAATATTCCCATTCAGAACCGTTCTTTTTCTCAAAATAGTAACTGAATTCCAAGACATTGCTCATCGTGGTTTCGTTGATGTTTAGCGGGGTTGTAAACCCGGGTTCTGTCAAGACATTGGGAACGACAACGAAGAAATTTAAATCGTCACCGGTGTTGAAAACCAGGTTGGTTGGGAGGTTGACAAGATTTTGGACTTCAATGTATTTTATATTGACAAAATCATCATCTTGGCTGTCACAGTTACTAATAAATATAGAAATGAACAGAACTGCTATGTATTTTAATATTTTCATGGGGTTTAGTTTTAAAATTTATAACCAATACTAATTGCGACACGGGAGATGTATTTTGGGCTGTCATCATTCAGAATGTTTTGACCACCACCTACAAGAATTTCTCCTAAAAAGTGCTCTTTTAATATGTATTTGTAACCAACGGCAAGACCTAGTGCTAGGTCTGTATATTCTCCTTGTTGCAATTGATATATTGCTTGGTTATTGGCATCTAAACGCTCAATGTGTTTGTATTTTCCTGAGTTAACTCCCAAGGAGCCTTCAGCAAAATAATAACTATTTTGATTTGGGGAAAGGTGATATCTGATATAAGGAATGATATCATAATTTTTGAGTTGTTTGTCTGTAGAAGTATCAAAGTGATCTTTGTCTTTATTAGACTGGTAGGTAGCGGCGCTCAAACCAGCGCTCCACTTTGGCAGAAATTGATGCTCATAAGTGAGCTGAATTTTGGTTTCAGTGATCAGTCCTAAAACGTCCCATTTGATTTCATTACCGGCTGTAAAACTACTTCCTTCAGCGTTATTCGCTTCTTGTGCCAAAAACAACATGGGCGAAAGGAAACATAATGTGGTTAAAAATTTCTTCATAATTTAGTAGGATTAGAAGGTTAAAATAACGTATTAGTTTAGGGTTAATGCCCCTAGTATTTCTGTTGACATGAAGGGTCCGCCGGGATATTGAGCGGTGTAATCTAAATTCATCCAAATTTGTCCACGTTCATCAATGTGATAGTGAATTTCTTTGTTTTTAGACTCTTTGACAAAGAGTACTTCTTTGATCAAATATAGGGCATTTTCCAAATCTGCCTTATTTCCAATGAGCATTTCTGGGTACATATGTCCCTGGGTGTGAATGATTCTTGGCGTCCCACCAATAGCTCTGATGCAGGCGGACATGAAAATGGCGTGGTCATCACAATCTCCTGAAAAATGTTGTACTGATTCACTGGCAGACGCAATGTATTCTCTCCCTTTGGGATCATTGACATAATTCCAATTGTTTCTCACTTCCTTAAACACGGCAAAACACTGAATCATTCTTCTGTATTCATGGAAGCCTTTGACGTTGCCAAAGTGCTTGGTAGTTGCTGAAAGTGCGAAATTTCTAACAGAAGGATTGTAAAAATCTACAGCTGCAATAATTTTGGATTTATTGGGAAATGGCAATAATTTGGACAAGATCAAATCTTGTGGATGCGGGTCAGAACTCATCCCGTAAATCATAGATCTGTAATCTTCATAAACCGCATTAAATCCATAGCCGCCAATGACAGATCCAATGATTAAAATAACAAGGTAAAAGACAATCCCGATGATGATGACGGTTCTGATGGTGCGCAAGATCAATTGCAAGACGCACACCAAGGCAACTGCAATGAGCACGCGGTCCAATTGCAAAGGCCATTGGGGGTCAATGATGTTTTGATGGATGATGATGAAAATGGGAATAGTCAGCAAGATATTCAGTACAAATAGGACAATAGAATCCCAGGGCTTTGGTAAAGAAAGCTTGGATTTAAGTGCTCTAAATTGTTCTTTGCTGATTGATTTCACTTCCTTTTTGTGGGGCTTATATTACAACGTCGTTGTATTGCATTTTATTTTTAATCAATTGTAGTTTGTACAGGTAATCTTGAACCAGGTCAAAATGTTTTTTGTCTAACTTTTTCTGAGACCAGCGTGTTTTGGATAACCATAGGTTGACGTCTGCTTTGTCAATGTCAAATTTAGAAGCGATGGTTTGATCTATGCTTGGGATGTACTTAAACTCACTGCTGGTTCTGTTGATGATTTCTAGAATCTGATCCACAACGTGTTTGTTGTTTTCTAAAAAAGTCTTGTTGACTGCAATGACAAAACAAGGCCATGGGGTAGGACAGTCTCCAAGATGTCTGAAAACGCCTTGATCAACCAAAGGTTTTGTCATGAAACGTTCCCACATGAAGAAATCAGATGCGTTGTTTTGCATAGAACTCACGGCTTCATCCAAGGTATTTACCACTACAAATTCCATGTTTTGGGTGTCCCAGTTTTGTTGATCTGCGTGAACAACGGACATCAAATGTGAGCCTGAGCCAAATCTGCTAATGGCTGCTCTCTTGTTTTCTAAATCTGCCAAGGTTTTAAAGGGACTGTTTGCATCCACATGGATTCCCCAAATCAATGGCGTTTGAATGTAATTTTGAACCAATACTGCAGGGTTGCCGGCTTCTATGTCTTTGATGATGGCTTCAGTAAGGATCACGGCGATGTCAGCTTGGTTGTCACGCAAGAGTTGACACATTTTTCCACTGCCTTCAGGAACGTCAGTCCACTGAAGATCAATACCTACTTCATTGAATTCTCCATTGTCAATACACAGGTTCCACGGTAAATTAAAATGCTCTGGAACGCCTACAATTTGTACAGTTTTCATTTGGTTTAAATTTATAGGCTAATATACTAAATTGAAGTGGAATATTGGCTGAAGTTGGGAAATGCCTATAAAAAAACATTCCCTGACAACAGAAGTTGCAGGGAATGATTCGCAAAATTAATAAACAAACGGACACAAATTACATTATGAAAATAATGAAACCAAACTGTCTTTACTTCATGGAACCTTTTTCAGCTAACCTTTTGTGGAATGAAAAAGCTTCTCCTAATATATGAGGGGTATGACCACCTTGCGCTGCCGCACGGTTGTAATAATCCAATAATAAATCTTTGTAATCTGGATGAGCACAGTTTTCAATGACAACCAACGCACGTTCTCTTGGCGCTAATCCTCTCAAATCTGCTAATCCTTGTTCTGTAACAATAACGTCAACATCATGTTCTGTGTGGTCTACGTGAGAGACCATAGGAACGATACTTGAAATATTACCGTTTTTAGCTGTAGAAGCTGTAACGAAAATAGAGATGTATGCATTTCTTGCAAAGTCACCAGAACCTCCAATACCGTTCATCATGTTTACACCAGAAACGTGCGTTGAATTCACATTACCATAGATGTCACACTCTAATGAAGTATTGATTCCAATAATCCCTAATCTTCTAATAACTTCTGCAGAGTTACTAATGTTTTGTGGTCTCAATACCATCTTGTTCTTGTAGTGGTCTAAGTTAGACATCACTTTTTCATAACAAGCTGAAGAAACCGTCATTGAAGATGCAGAAGCATATAACATTTTTCCTGAGTCAATCAAGTCAAATGTTGAATCTTGCAATACTTCAGAATACATTACTAGGTTTTCAAAGTCAGAATTTACCAACCCACCCAATACTGCATTTGCAACTTTACCAATACCACATTGTAATGGCATAAGTGACTTGCTCAATTTACCATCAGCTACTTCTTTGTTGAAGAATGCAACAATGTTGTTCGCGATAGCAGTAGTAGCGTCATCTGGTGCAGCGATATCTCCGGGAGAGTCTAAAATGTCAGTGAAGACAATAGCAGCAACTTTTGATGGATCTATCTTTAACGAGGAACTTCCTACTTTAGTATCACAAGCTGTGATATTGATTGGCTTTCTGTTTGGATAAACTTCAAAAGAATACAAATCATGTAATCCTTGAATGTTAGCCGGCATTGCAGTGTTTACTTCTAAAATCAATTTATCAGCATATTCAGCAATAGCGATGTTATTTCCAACAGAGGTAGTTAAAACTAAACTTCCATCTTCTAAGATTTCAGCTACTTCTAAAACACCAATGTCTAATTTGAATTCTTTATTGAATATATGTTCTGCAGATTCACCTAAATGTTGGTCGATGAACAAAACTTCACCTGCGTTAATTTTTTTTCTTAAAACCGTATCCACTTGGAAAGGTAATCTTTTAGTCAATGCGTTGCTTTCTGCTAAAGCAGCGTCAGTACCATGACCTAATGATGCACCTGTGATTAACGTGATTTTTATATCTTCAGATTTAGCACGTTCAGCTAAAGCTTTTAAAACAACTTTTGAATCACCACCTCTTGTAAAACCACTAGAACCAACAGTCATATTGTTTTTGAACAATTTTGCAGACTCTTCTGGTGTCATTACTGAATTTTGAAACGCAGTATGTTTAATTCTATCTAAA
>JAGHSS010000146.1 GCA_018065745.1 Candidatus Neoflavobacterium equi
TTTTTAGTCAATCTGATTTTCAGTTATGTTTTTTTTACTACTATATGCTTTGGGCAAGAGCAAGAAGTATGGAAAGGTTATTTCTCATTTAAAAATATTAAATCAATAGCACAGAGTGAAACTACTGCGTTTATTGCTGCAGAAAATACATATATCAAACATGATGTTTCGCTTTTTAATCAAGAAATTGTGTCTTCAATTCAGGGCTTGAAGTCTCAGACAATTGTCGCTGTTCATCACAGTGATATTTTTGATAAGACTATTATTGCTAACGCTAATGGTTTACTCATTATTGTAGATGAGAATAATAAAAATATTTTAAATGTTGTTGATATTTTAAATAAAAGTTCTGTGCCTGTTTCATTAAAAAAGATCAACAATTTAACAGAGAATAACGGAATACTATACATAGCAACAGACTTTGGTATTTGTGAATTTGACCTGCAAAATAATGTATTCAAGGACACTTTTATCATCGGATCTTCAGGAGCTCAAATTGGTGTAAACAAAGTATTGGTTTTTGGTGATGTGATTTATGCATTAACAAAAACAGAAGGGTTGAAAACTGCAAGATTGGATAATTCCTCCTTAGTTGATTTTGCACAGTGGAGAGCAATAGACCCTGAAATCTATTCAAATGGCTGTGTTTTTGACAACCAATTGCTGCTGGTAAAAAATGCTGGTGGTATTTTTTCTAGATCCCAATCTGGAAATGTTAGATCGGTTATAAATACTTCAAATGTATTAAACATCAAGCCACAACAAAATAATTATTTGGTAGTAACCACTCCAAATGACGTGACGCTTTACAATAATCTATTTCAACAAGTTGCGCGTGTAAACAGCATACCAAATGTTACGTCCAGTTTCACAGATGCTGTTTTGGTTAAAGACGCTCTTGTTGTGGGAACTGCCTCAGACGGCGTTTACCAATTGGATAGAAATCAACTTTCCACAATAGAAAACATTACCCCAAATGGACCAGATAAAAACAATATTTTTAGAATTAAAAAATTCAATAATTACCTCTGGGCGGTTTATGGGAATTACAATATTGAATACAATCCTTACCCCTTGGTTTATGAAGGTATAAATTATTTTTCTCAGGAGAAAGGTTGGGAGCTGTTAAAAAAAGAAAATCTTTTAAATACGCGCTCAATTGTTCAACCGTTGCCACATCCAACAAAGTTAAAAGAGATTTATTTTGCCTCATTTAATGACGGCTTGTTAAAATTGACCATGCCGGAAGAGTTTCAACTTTTTGACAATCAAACCGTGAGACAGAATGGACCAGAGAGTATTACCAATGACGGAGATAATATCAGGATCAATAGTTTGGCATTTGATACAGATCAAAATCTGTGGATGACCAATTCAAGAAGTAAGAATCTTTTAAAAGTCATGAAAAAGGATGGGAATTGGGTTTCCTATAATTTTGAAAATTTAATTTCTGATTACGTCAGTGAAAATGGTACAGATATGGTCATTGACAGAAATGGAACCAAGTGGATTGCAACATTTAAAAATGGGGTTTTAGCTTTTAATGAAAAGTATAACAACAAATTTAAAAGATTCACCAATACAATTGATGAAGGAGATTTGCCAATTGCGCACATCACATCTTTGGCTTTGGACAACAGAAATCAGTTGTGGATAGGTACATATAAAGGATTGCGCGTTATTAACAGTGTGGATCGTTTTATTAATGACAATGCCATGACACCAACTTCAATCATCATTATGGAAGATGGGCTTGCACAAGAATTATTTTATGAGCAAACCATTACAGATATTAAAGTTGATGGATCAAATAACAAATGGGTGGCCATTGCAGAAGCTGGTGTGTTTCAAATTTCTCCAGATGGACAACAGACACTCAAGCGATTTACAAAAGACAATTCACCGTTGCCTAGTAATAATGTCAATTGTATAGATATAGATCCGGTAACTGGAGAGGTGTTTTTTGCCACAAGTCAAGGGTTGGTTTCATATAAGGGAACTGCGACTGCAGCAGCATCAGATCTTTCAAAGGTGTATGTTTATCCAAACCCAGTGCGTCCTGGATTTAATGGAGATGTAAAAATTTCAGGGTTGCTTGATAAATCAATCGTCAAAATTACAGATATAGAAGGAAATTTAGTTTATGAAACCACAGCAGAAGGAGGGACGGTATTGTGGAATACCACAGCATTTGGTCGCCACAAAGTTGCTTCAGGGGTTTATATGATATTCATAAGTTCTAAAGACGCTTCAGAAACTATGGTTAAAAAAGTAATGATTGTTAGATAATAAAAAAGGCTGTCTTAAGTAAGACAGCCTTTTTTATTATTTTATGACCTTGATAGGTTTTTTGTTTTCATCCAGTGCTACAAAAGAAAACTCTCCTTTAACCGCTAGGTATCTTACATCTTCATACATTTGTTCTACAAAGATTTCAACCATCACTTTTAAACTTGTGTTCCCAACATGTGTTACTTGACCAACCAATTCTACAATTGTTCCTCCAGGAATAGGTCTGTTGAAATCAATTTTATCAGTACTTACAGTAACCATTGTTTGTCTTGAAAATCGTGTCGCAGTTATAAAAGCCACTTCATCCATCAATTGCATTGCAGTTCCTCCAAATAGCGTATCATAGTGATTTGTAGTATTTGGAAATACAGCTTTAAATATGCTTGTTTTGCAATTTGTAATACGTTCGTCTATTGTCATTTTTAAATATTTTTTATGCTTCACAGCTAATACAAGACACTAAATTAGTGATAAATTCTTTTGATACACTTTGGCTGCGTTGGTAGTAGAGGGTTTTAACACCCAGTTTCCAAGCTTCTATGATCAGTTTATTAACATCTTTTATAGGAAGCTCTGCTGGAATGTTAAGGTTTAAACTTTGCGTCTGATCAATGTATTTTTGTCTTAATGAGGCTTGTAGCACAATTTCATACTGGCTGATCTCTTTAAAAGTCTTAAAAACTAATTTTTCATTATCTGTTAAAAAAGTTAAATGTTGGACGCTCCCGTGATTTAACATAATACTGCGCCAAGTGTCCTCATTGTCTTGGCCTTTTTGAATTAATTTGGCTTTGAGGTACTTGTTCTTTCTCATGAAGTTTCCCTTTGATAAACCAGCTTTGAAGTAGTTGCTGCTGTAGGGTTCAATTCCTGGTGAAGTCTGTCCCAAAATAGCAGAGGAGGAGGTTGTTGGTGCAATTGCCATCAAGGTCGTGTTTCTCCTTCCATAACCTTTCAGTAGTTTTGGCTCCCCATATATTCGCGCTAAATCTTCAGAACCTTTCAATGTTTTTTCTTGCAATTCTTTAAAGATTTTTGTCGTCAATCCTTTAGCTAACAAACTTTCAAAGGGAATGTCATTCTTCTGTAAATAGGAATGCCAACCCATCACGCCAAGTCCCAATGCCCGATGCCTAACCGCAAAATTATGAGCAGGCTTTAAATAATAATTGTCTGCTGTTTTGACTATGAATTCTTCTAGTACTGCATCCAAAAAGTAAATTGCCAATTTCACAGCTTCAGTGTCTTTCCACTCGTCGTATAATTCCAAATTCATGGAAGCCAAACAACAGATAAACGATTCATCTTTATTGGATGGCAGTGCAATTTCAGAGCACAGGTTGCTGGAGTGAATTTTCATTCCTAAATTCTTGTACACATCAGGCTTATTGATATTCATCGTGTCGCTGAAAAGGAGGTAAGGCAGCCCTTTTTGTTGTCTGCTTTCCAAAACTTTTGCCCAGATTCCACGCTTTTCAGAATCGCCATCAATCATGTCTTGCATCCAATAATCAGGGATGCACACACCATAGAATAAATTCTGTATTGGGTTACCAATGTTTTTAATGTCTAAAAATTCATTGATATCGGGATGATCAATATCCAAGTAGGCAGCAAAAGCGCCTCTTCTCACCCCGCCCTGAGAAATCGTATCCATGACAGTGTCAAATAACTTCATAAAACTAACCGCGCCACTGCTTTGTCCGTTGTCAGTAACGGCACTTCCGCGTTCTCTCAGAGCTCCAAAATAACCAGATGTACCGCCGCCAATTTTCGTTTGCATAATGACTTCACCCATTTTGTGTGTTATGTCCTCAATGGTATCGGGAACATAGACGTTAAAACATGAAATCGGCAAACCGCGCTCTGTTCCCATATTTGCCCAAATGGGAGAGCTCAAACTCATCCAGCCCTTCTCAATCATTTCAATAAATGATTCAGCTAATTCAGGTTTGTACAATCTTTTGGCTGCAGCATGTGCAATTCGTTCGATAGCCTTTTCTGTTGATTCCCCTTTTAATAAATACCCACGATTTAATATCTGCTCACTTTCCTCGTTGAGCCACCATAATCTTTCCATAATGTCTTCTGTTTAAAATAAATCTGATGCGGTTATACTCTTGTCGTGTTTGGTGTATTCAACAGGCCTTTTGGCAAAAAAATCATCCATGCTGTTCGCAAATATCTCTTCCTCAAACCAAGCCATAGCTTGATATTGAACTGTTGAGGTGTGGTATATTTTTGGCATCCCAATCTGGGTCAAACTTTGGTCTATTCTAAAGTGCATGAAATGCAAAAGATCTTCTTTGGTAAAGAATTCAAATCCGCCGGTTTCAAATATCCAGTCCAACAATTTACCTTCAATCACCATGGAGTTTTTTACTATTTCCAATAGTTCGCCTTCAAATTCTTTATCAAAATATTGGGGGAATTCTTTTTTAATCTGGTTGATTATATAAATACCACCACTCGCGTGAAGTTGTTCATCTACAGAAGTCCAGGCTATGATATTGCTGATGTTTTTCATCACACCTTGAAAGCGTGTGTAAGAAATAATAATGGCAAACTGACTAAACAAGGATACATTTTCAATCAGGATCGTAAATAGGATTAAAGATTTTACATAGGATTTTTGATCCGTGTTTTTAGAGTTTTTCAAAGCATTGCTCAAGTAGTCAATGCGTTCTTGGATGATGGGTATATGTACCAATTGCTCAAATTGATTTTGATATCCCAAAACATCAAGCAATCTAGAATACGCTTCTGAATGTCTAAATTCACATTCAGCAAACGTACTTCCAAGACCATTAAATTCAGGTTTTGGCAGGTGTAAATATAAATCACCCCAAAAGGTTTTTACATTTACTTCAATCTGTGCAATAGCCAACAAACTTCGCTTCACAATTTCACGATCTGCGTCAGATAATTGGGTGTGGAAATCCTGTACATCTGCAGTAAAGTCTATTTCAGAATGTACCCAATAGGATTTATTTATGGCGTTGGTGAATTGTAAAATTTCGGGATACTCAAAAGGTTTGTAGTGTACTCTTTTGTCAAAAATGCTCATATTTTTTTTTTTTTGGTGTTACATTAGTTAAAAAAAAAGTATATGATGAGGATAAGTTGTATTTTTGATACAGACAATTCCAGACATATACTTTTAATGCGAAAGTATAGTCATGCATAATAAAAGGTAGTCTGACTTTGAAGTTGCCTTCTTACAGTTGCGCTACAGTTCGTGATTTAAACACGATTCCCCTTTTTCCCTCCTAAACCTAGGATTGTTATTGTGCAATATGATTATCTAAAAGTACCCTTTTTTTGGGCTCACCAACAGCATTGTAAATAATGTTATTCACAGAGTTGTAAACACTTATAAAATTTTTGGATGTTAGTTAAAACAAAAGCCATCGTACTTCAAACTTTAAAATACAATGAAAAAAGTTTAATTGTCAAGTGTTTTACACAAACAGACGGTATGAAGACTTATTTTGTTCCATCTGCTTATGCCTCCAAAAAAAAGCAACAAAAAATCGCGTATTTCCAACCGCTGAACATTCTTGAAATTGAAGCCAATCACAAGAACAAAGGTACCCTAGAGCATTTTAAAGAAATTAAATTAGCACTTCCATTTTACACAATTAGTTCAGATGTTATCAAAAGTACCATCATCTTATTTCTTTCTGAGGTGTTGGCAGCAGCCATCCGGGAGGAAGAACAAAATGAAGCCCTTTTTGAGTTTATTGAAGTAGCAATGGAGTGGCTGGATACTCATGAAAGTGTGGCTAATTTCCACTTGGTGTTTTTGGTTGAAATAACCAAATATCTTGGTGTCTTTCCTGATAATTCAGAAGATCATTTTGATTTTTTTGACGTGAAGCAAGGGCAGTTTGTAAGTCAGCAAAGTTTGGAATCATTACCTGCGTACGAGTCCCTTCTGTTTAAAAATCTTTTAAAACTTAGATTTGACAGTCCAAAGAATATTTTTAACTATCAAGACCGACAGGTTTTGTTGAAAGTACTTTTAGATTATTACGCATATCATCTGGATGGTTTTAGAAGACCAAAGTCTCTAGAAGTACTGAAAGAGGTTTTTGAAATGCTTTAGTTAAAGAGTAAAGTGCTTGTAATTCAGATATTTAATATTTATTTTAACTCTTAGATACTTGTAAAGCTTTAAATTTGTTATAGGTTAAACGGATTACTTATGACACATACCCACCAAGATCACAATCATCAAGATTGCGATTCACATCACCACAATCACAATTCTGAAGCAGATCACACGCACGATTCAAATAACTACACCCTCATACT
Organism: Candidatus Neoflavobacterium equi; assembly: GCA_018065745.1. GTDB lineage: Bacteria > Bacteroidota > Bacteroidia > Flavobacteriales > Flavobacteriaceae > Flavobacterium > Flavobacterium equi. The sequence continues at coordinate 6,610 of JAGHSS010000146.1, forward strand.
CAGTATAGCGCTTTTCTTACTGGGGATTTCCTTAGACTTTATTTTCAAACCGGCTTGGTTTCAAGAAACCCCATACCTCAGATTTTCAGTCTACTTGCTGTCTTATATTTTAGTGGGATATGCAGTGTGGAAAAACGCCATAGTTCAATTTTTAAAATTTGATTTTTTCAATGAGTTTTCACTGATGGGAATTGCAACCTTAGGAGCTTTTATTTTAAAAGAATATCCTGAAGGGGTTGCCGTGATGTTGTTTTATACTGTTGGTGAATTGTTTCAAGAAGCTGCGGTGAACAATGCCAAGAAAAATATTAAAAATTTACTTGATGTCAGACCCACAACAGCTTTTGTGTTGAGGTCCAATGGTTTTGTAGCACTCAAACCAGAGCAAGTCATTGTGGGGGACCACATTCAAGTTCGGGTTGGTGAAAAGGTCTCATTGGATGGGGAATTGTTGACTGATAAAGGAAGTTTCAATACCGCAGCCTTGACTGGTGAGAGTAAACCAGCAACCTATACCAAAGGTCAAATTGTGTTGGCGGGCATGTTAAACTTAGATCAAGTGGTACGTGTTAAAGTCACTAAAAAATATGAAGACAGTTCCCTCTCCAAGATATTGCAGATGGTTCAAGAAGCCACCTCAAGAAAAGCTCCTTCAGAATTGATGATTCGAAAATTTGCTAAGATTTATACTCCAATTGTCTTTGCATTGGCTGTTCTAGTCATCTTACTTCCATATTTTATTTTTCCAGATTATAATTTCAATACCTGGTTTTACAGAGCCTTGGTGTTCTTGGTAATCTCTTGTCCCTGTGCTTTGGTAATTTCCATCCCGCTGGGTTATTTTGGTGGCATTGGTGCCGCTTCAAGACATGGTATTCTTTTTAAAGGTGCCAATTATTTGGATTTGATGACCCAATTGGATGTTGTGGTTATGGATAAGACCGGAACTCTTACTGAAGGTGTTTTTAAAGTTCAAAAGGTAGTTGCTGTAAACGGGGATCAAGATCAATTTGTTTCCTTAGTGGCTGCGTTAGAAAAGCAATCTACACATCCCATAGCTAAAGCTGTTGTGGCCTATGCGCCAAATCAACTTCAGGCTGACAATGTGGAAGAAATTGCAGGTATGGGATTAACTGGAAGTGTAGCAGGCAAACGTTTGTTGGTGGGGAATACCAAATTGTTAACTAAATTCAGTGTTGCATACCCACAAGAATTGGATCAAATTGTGGAAAGTTTGGTAGTTGTTGCTATAGACAATGTGTACTCCGGTCACATTGTGGTTGCAGATCAGGTAAAATCAGACGCCTCCAAGGCAATCAGTGATCTTAAGAATGCTGGGATAAAACAAACCGTAGTTTTAAGCGGAGACAAAAATGAAATTACACAAAAGGTCGCTCGTGAATTGGGAGTGGATATAGCTTATGGCGGCTTGTTGCCAGAGCAAAAAGTAGCCCATGTACAAGAGATTAAAAACAAATACCCAAGGGCGATAGCTTTTGTGGGAGATGGACTTAATGACGCGCCCGTTTTAGCTCTCAGTGATGTGGGAATTGCCATGGGGGGCTTGGGAAGCGATGCCGCAATTGAAACGGCAGATGTTGTTATACAAACAGACCAACCTTCAAAAATTGCCACAGCAATAGCTATTGGAAAAGCGACCAAAAAAGTTGTTTTTCAAAACATAAGCATCGCGTTTATAGTCAAAGCAATTGTTTTAGTCCTAGGTGCAGGAGGAATTGCGACCATGTGGGAAGCGGTCTTTGCTGACGTGGGTGTTGCTTTGTTAGCAATACTCAATGCCATGAGAGTCCAATGGAAAAAATATGAATAAAAAAAAAGCTGTGATAAAACACAGCTTTTGTTATTTAAAGAACATCGTTCAAATCTTCATTTTTGTCAAAAACACTTTTTGCAAAGGGACAAAGCGGAATGATTTTAAAATTGTTTTCTCTTGCATAATCTACAGCTGCTAGAATCAATTTTTTACCAACTCCTTGTCCGTTGAAATCAGGTGATACCTCCGTGTGGTCAATGATGAATTTATCATCTCCAACAAACACATATGTTATTAGTCCTGCGGTAACACCTTCAGAAATTGCTTCAAATGATCCCTTCTGATCATTAAGTACATTATTTATTGTCATAATTATTATTTTGAGTTGTTATCAAAGATATAACGC
>JAGHSS010000167.1 GCA_018065745.1 Candidatus Neoflavobacterium equi
TTTACAGGTTTTTTTGTTTTTAATAGGTTTGAAATTCTTGCGAATTATGATTTTGAAAGATGTTGCGTTAGGGATGGTAGCGGCATCCTTTTGGGAGGCTGTGCCGACCAAAAGATACAGCGGACAGCCCGACCCGGAGGGAAACGCCCAAAACATATATAACTACTTCTTATTTCTTACTACAAAGAATAATACAACTATCGGTATAAAAAGTGCCGCTACAAAAAAGGTTTCACTCAGGAATAACGACGGCATTAATGCTAAAGTTATCAAATAACCGCCAACAGCGCCTCCAAAATGGGCTTCATGACCAATGTTGTCTCTTTGGGCTTTCATGCCGTAAATGGAGTAAAAAAGGTATCCAATTCCAAAGAGGTATGCAGGGATGGGGATGGCAAAAAACAGGTATAAATTTTGATCTGGGACCATTAATATTGCGCTGTAAAGTATTCCTGTTACTGCTCCGGAAGCTCCTATGGCTGTGTAAAAATTATTGTCTTTATTGATTTGGTATGAAAAAACATTACCCAATACTAGGCTGACAAAATAGATAATCAAAAAGTATAATGGCCCAAAATAACTGATAACTATCGGTGCAAAAAAAAATAAGGTTAGCATGTTAAAACCAAAATGCATCCAATCTGCATGAAGAAAGGCGCTGGTGAAAAAACGGTGCTTCTCCCCTGCTTTTATCTGACGGATGTCAAATTTATATTTATTGAAAAAAGCGGTGTCTTCAAGACCTTTATAAGTCAGAACGGCGTTGGCTGCAATTATAGCAATTAAAAATGGCGACATAATGTGAAAATTAAAATTCCTACCGAATTTAATAAATCTGAGAACCAATAGAAAATTTCAGCCTATATTTGCACAAAAAATAATTAGCATGCAATTGATTGTATTTTTAATCGCCTATCCGCTGTTGTGGATCATATCCAAATTACCTTTCAAACTTCTGTATTTTGTATCAGACTGTGTGTATGTTTTGGTATACAAAATCATCGGTTACAGAAAAAAAGTAGTGCGCGCAAATATCGCATTGGCACTTCCTGAACTTTCTGAAAAGGAGCGCATCGAAACTGAAAAGGCATTTTACCACCACTTGTGTGATATGTTCCTTGAAATGATAAAAACACTTTCTATCACAGGGGATGAAATGGCAAAACGCTATGAATTTACCAATATCGAATTGGTTCACGAATATGAGAAAAAAGGAAAAAGTATCATCTTGATGTGTTCTCACTACGCGAGTTGGGAATGGGTGATAATTTTGGGCCGATTTATGAATTTTAAAGGTTTTGGAATTTACAAACAATTGGCTAATCCCTATTTTGACAAATTGGTTCGCGATATTAGATCCAAATTTGACGCAGGGCTAATTGACACCAAACACGCCATCAGTGCAGTGCGTGCAAACGTAGCAAAAGGACAACATGGTACCTATCTATTTATTAGCGATCAGACTCCAAAATTGAGAAATAACAATTACTGGAGTTCCTTTATGGGCGTTGAAGTACCTATTCATGTTGGTGGGGAAAAACTGGCAAGAGAATTGGATTTAAACGTTCTGTATATAAAAGTTATGAAAGTCTCAAGAGGACACTATAAAGCGACATTTATTCCTATTAGTGACGATGTGGCAAATGAACCTCAAAACGCAATTACTGAAAAATTCTTGCGCGTTGTGGAAGACCAAATTAGAGAAGAACCGAAACATTACTTCTGGACACACAAACGCTTCAAACACAAAAAAAATTAATACAAAGGCTCCTAATGGGGCCTTTTTATTTTTAATGCACTTGCCGTATTGAAAACATTAAAAGAAATTTATTGATTTCTTACCCCTTTTTTAACATTTGTAATTTCTCCTACAAAAAAATATTCCGTAATATTATATCACGAACAAAACGATGTTCTGAGTTAAATAATAATTACATATTCATTACAAAAACAGTAAGATTATGGCAGGAATAATTGGTAGAAACATTACCATCTACAGAGAAAAATTGGGATTGACCCAGGAACAAATATCAAGATATCTGGACAAAAATCTAGACACGATCAGGGATTATGAAAATGGATACTTAGTGGTACCAATGAATGTATTGGTTTCTTTAAGTCATCTGTACAGCATTGATGCTTATGATTTCCTGAAGAAAATGGAGGTTTAAGAATTCGCACCTTTTCTAAAAGAAAAAAAATAGCTTATATTTGGGGTGTAAATACCTTGTTATGCAAACCAATACTACTACTATTCAAGCACAAAGCCTGGAGACTTATTTTGAGCGATTTAGAAAAAACATCATCGGTTTAGATCAAGAGTTTGATTCTCCCTTTGGAAGAAAAAAAATCATCTATACAGACTGGACTGCAAGTGGACGCCTTTATGCTCCAATTGAGGAAAAACTCTCAAGCAAGTTTGGTTCTTTTGTTGCGAACACACATACAGAAACTACGGTTTCAGGAACTGCCATGACTATGGCGTATCACAAAGCGAGACATTTGATAAAAGATCATTTGAATGCTAATGAGGATGATGTTCTAATTACAGATGGATCTGGAATGACTGGAGTTATCAATAAATTCCAACGCATCTTGGGTCTTAAAATTCCTGAAAACTTAAAAGCACATATTGACGTTCCTGAAGAAAAAAGACCGGTAGTATTTATCACACATATGGAACACCACTCAAACCACACTTCATGGCTTGAAACAATTGCACGAGTAGAAGTTATACCATCAACAGCAAATGGATTGGTCTGCTTGGAAGGATTTAAAGCATTGGTTGAAAAACACGCTGACCGCGTTGTAAAGATCGCTTCTGTGACTGCCTGTTCTAACGTGACGGGAATTGTAACTCCATATCACGAAATCGCAAAAATAATGCACCAACATCATGGGGTTTGTTTTGTTGACTTTGCTTGTTCTGGTCCTTACACAACGATTGATATGCACCCAGCAGATGAAAATGCTTCTCTGGACGCTGTATTCTTATCTCCTCATAAATTTTTGGGTGGACCTGGAACTTCAGGTGTCTTAATTTTCAACAAAAAATTATATAAAAACATGATTCCAGATTGTCCTGGAGGTGGTACAGTTAGCTGGACGAATCCTTGGGGAGCACATAAATATCTGGACAATATTGAGGAACGTGAGGATGGTGGAACACCTGGCTTTTTACAAGTTATTAAAACAGCCTTGGCCATTCAACTTAAAGAAGAAATGGGTGTTGAGAACATTGTAGCACGTGAGCACGAATTGGTGTCTTATGTATTTTCTAAACTAGCCCCTATTGAAAACATACACATTTTGGCAGGTCAACACCAAGACCGATTTGGAGTGATTTCCTTCTATATTCACGACCTACATTTTAACCTTGGAGTTAAACTATTAAATGATAGGTTTGGTATTCAGACTCGTGGAGGATGTAGTTGTGCGGGAACATACGGCCACTACTTGCTACACGTTGATCAAGAAAAGTCAAACTATTTGACCAATAAAATTACAGAAGGCGAATTGATGGAAAAACCGGGATGGATTAGAATGTCTATACACCCAACGACTACTGACGCTGAGATAAAATATGTTTGTGACGCTATTATTAGTTTGGCTGCAAACCACCAAGAATGGGGACAAGATTATTTTTGTAAACCGAGATCAAATGAATTTGCACACAAAACATTTGATGACCAAATTGCAACAATGGTTGATTCCTGGTTTGAATAAAAAAAGTGGACGAATAAAAATTCGTCCACTTTTTTTTTATGTGTATTTATTCGCTGATTATGCAATTGCTTTTATTTCGTCAATGATGCGAATAGCTAATGCATCTGCTTTTTCTTGTGTCTGCGCTTCAGTATAAATTCTAATGATTGGCTCTGTATTTGATTTTCTCAAATGTACCCAATTGGTAGGGAAATCAATTTTAACACCGTCAATAGTTGAAATTTGTTCGTTAGCATATTTTGCAGCCATCGCTTCTAAAATAGCATCTACATTAATTTCTGGCGTTAATTCAATTTTATTTTTACTCATATAATATTGAGGCAAACTGGCACGCAATTGTGCCACAGTAACATCTAATCCTGCCAAATAAGTCAGGAATAAGGCTACTCCAACAAGAGAATCACGTCCGTAGTGAGATTCTGGATAGATGATTCCACCATTACCTTCACCACCAATGATTGCATTTGATTCTTTCATCAAACTAACTACATTCACTTCTCCTACTGCACTTGCACGGTAAGTTCCGTTGTGTTTTTCAGTAATATCTCTCAACGCTCTTGAAGAGGACATGTTTGAAACTGTATTTCCTGGCGTTTTACTCAAGACGTAATCTGCAATAGCAACTAATGTGTATTCTTCACCAAACATCTCACCGTCATTGGAAATAAATGCCAAACGGTCAACATCTGGATCTACAACAATTCCAAAGTCTGCTTCTTCTTCCACAACTAACTTACAAATATCACCTAAGTGCTCTTTCAATGGTTCTGGATTGTGAGGAAAGTGACCGTCTGGAATACAGTACAATTCCACTACTTCTACCCCCATTTGACGCAAAAGTTTAGGAATGATAATTCCACCTGAGGAATTGACACCATCAACAACAACTTTAAACTTTCTTTTCGCAACTGCTTCTGCATCTACTAAAGCCAAATCTAAAACTTCATCAATATGGATGTCCATGTAAGCTCCATTTTCTGTGATTTCACCTAAATCATCAACTTCTGAAAATTCAAAAGCAGCATTTTCAGCGATTTCTAAGATTTCTGAACCGTCTTGTCCACTTAAAAACTCTCCTTTTTCGTTGAGAAGCTTTAACGCATTCCATTGTTTTGGATTGTGTGATGCTGTTAAAATAATACCTCCATCAGCTTTTTCCAAAGGAACAGCTATTTCTACAGTAGGAGTTGTGGACAATCCCAAATCAATCACATCAATACCCAATCCAATCAAGGTATTGGCTACTAAATTATGAATCATTGGACCAGAAATTCTGGCATCGCGACCAACAACTACTGTCAATTTATTTTTATTGTGATGTTTCTTTAACCAAGTTCCGTAGGCCGAAGCAAATTTGACTGCGTCTAGGGGAGTTAAGTTGTCTCCAATTGCACCTCCAATAGTACCTCGGATACCTGAAATAGATTTAATT
>JAGHSS010000301.1 GCA_018065745.1 Candidatus Neoflavobacterium equi
ATTCCATTCTGTCCAGTAGGTTGATGCTTAATGCGTGTTCTGCATAGGCTTTGTCTACCGTCAAGTTTTTGTCTGTTGAACTTGGCAATTCAAACATGGCATCTGTCAAAATTGCTTCACATAATGAACGCAATCCACGTGCTCCAAGTTTGTATTCCAATGCCTTGTCTACAATGTAATCCAAAGCGTCATCAGAAATTTCAAATGTTACCTCATCCATCGCGAACAATTTCTTGTATTGCTTCACCAATGCATTTTTAGGCTCTGTCAAAATGGCGCGAAGTGTGGCTCTGTCCAATGGATCCATGTGAGTCAAAACCGGCAAACGACCAATTATTTCAGGAATTAAACCAAAGTCTTTGATATCTTTTGGAATAATATATTGCAATAGGTTGTTGGTATCAATAACATCTGCTGCTTTTGAAGATTCAAATCCAACAGCGGTGCGATTCAAACGTTTGGTAATGATGCGCTCAATACCGTCAAATGCTCCACCGGCAATGAACAAGATGTTTTGGGTATCCACCTCCACAAATTTTTGATCTGGGTGTTTTCTACCTCCTTTTGGCGGTACATTCACAATAGTACCTTCCAAAAGTTTCAACAATGCTTGTTGTACTCCTTCTCCAGAAACGTCTCTGGTGATGGATGGATTGTCACTTTTGCGGGCAATTTTATCAATTTCATCAATAAAAACGATTCCGCGTTGTGCTTTCTCCACATCATAATCTGCTGCTTGAAGCAAACGTGTCAAAATGGTTTCCACATCTTCTCCAACATACCCTGCTTCTGTCAATACGGTTGCATCAACAATGGCCAATGGTACATTCAACATTTTGGCAATGGTTTTAGCGACCAAGGTCTTACCAGTACCTGTTTGACCAACAAGAATGATATTACTTTTTTCAATTTCAACCTCATCATCAGAATCTGTTTGCAACAGACGCTTGTAGTGGTTGTAAACTGCAACAGATAGCACTTTTTTTGTCTTGTCCTGACCAATCACATACTGATCAAGGAAATTTCTTATTTCTATGGGTCTTGACAACTCAATTTCATCTGCAGAAATACCTCCTTTGGTCTGTTTTATTTCTTCCAAAACAATACCGTGAGCCTGCTCAATACATCTGTCGCAAATATGCGAATCAATACCTGCAATTAAAAGATTTGTTTCTGGCTTGCGACGTCCACAAAAGGAACATTCCAAAACTTCTTTAGCCATGTAAATTTATTATTTATTTGTTCTTGATAAGACTTCATCAATCATACCATATTCTTTTGCTTCTTGTGCTTTCATCCAATAGTCACGCTCAGAGTCTTTGTACACTTTCTCATAAGGTTGTTTTGAATGGTTGGAAATGATTTCATACAATTCCTCTTTCAATTTCAACATTTCTTTCAAGTTGATTTCCATGTCTGTTGCTACCCCTTGAGCACCACCAGAAGGTTGGTGAATCATGACGCGAGAATGCGGTAAAGCAGAACGCTTTCCTTCAGCACCAGCACACAACAATACAGCTCCCATTGAAGCAGCCATACCTGTACAGATTGTAGCTACATCAGGTTTAACAAACTGCATGGTATCATAAATACCCAAACCAGCATAGACACTACCCCCTGGAGAGTTGATGTAAATACTAATATCTTTTGATGCATCAACGCTCTCTAAGAACAAAAGCTGCGCTTGAATAATATTAGCAACATAATCATCAACACCTGTACCTAAGAAGATAATACGGTCCATCATCAAACGGGAAAACACGTCCATTGACGCGACGTTCATATGGCGCTCCTCAATGATATAAGGGGTCATACTGTTGATGATTTTACCATAATACATACTGTTCACCCCGTGGTGTTTGGTTGCATATTTTTCAAATTCTTTACCGTAATCCATAGTTTTACATTATAAGTTCCTAATAAAAAGAGCGTCAAACAAAAAGTCTGACGCTCAAATATAACTATTTTTTAAAAAAAATATTACTCTCCGTACATTTCTTTAACAAACTCTTCAAAAGTAACGTCCTTAGTTGTAGTTTTTACTTTTTCTTTGAACAAGTTAACTAATTTTTCGTTCATCATTTGCTCAGACAAACGTTTAGCTTCTTCTTGGTTAGAAAGAACACGTGCAACAATACCATCAACGTCAGCATCAGTTGGTTCCATTTGACCAAATTGAGCCATTTGTTTTTTGATTAAGTCAGAAGCGTATGCTTTAACTTCTTCAAAAGTCAATTGTAAGTTGTTTTCAGCAACTACTTTTCCTTCAATCAATTGGAAACGCAATCCTTTTTCAGAACGTGAAAATTCTTCTTCAGCTTGTTCAGCAGTTAAAGGGTTCTCACCTACAGTTTGGATCCATTTTTTCAAGAAAGTAACTGGCAATTCAAATTTAGTGTTCTCAATGATCGCTTCAGTAACGTCAGTTAAGAATTTTTGATCTGCTTGTTGCTCAAATTGTTTTTCAGCATCTTCTTTGATTTTAGCTTTCACTTCTTCAACAGAAGTTACAACACCTTCACCAAACAATTTGTCAAATAACTCTTGGTTTAATTCAGCATTAACAGTAGAAGTGATTCCTTCAATTGTGAAGTTAACTTCAATGTCAAGACCGTGGATACCTTCGTGGTCTAAACCTAGGTATTCCATTAATTTATGATCGTCATCAAATAATCCTTTAGTAGAAACAGCAACTACGTCACCAACTTTCTTACCAATGAATTTTTTAATGTCAGTTTTTCTTTTGAAAGCGTCTAAAGCGATAGATGTTTCGTGGTTGATTCCATTTTCTTCAGAAGAGAATGTACCTTTCAAATCATCACCTTCAGCAACTTTATCTTTAGTTTCTAACGTTCCAAATTGTTTTTGGATACGCTCAACTTGTTCGTCTAACATTTCTTCAGTAACTTGAATATTGAATTTAGTTACTTCCGTGTTTTCCAAGTTAACAGAGAATTGTGGTGCAAGACCTAATTCAAAGTCAAAAGAAAATTCTTCAGCATCAAAGTCAAAATCTTTGTTTTCTGCTGGAATTGGATTTCCAAGGATTTCTAATTTTTCGTCAGCAATAAATTTGCTTAAAGACTCTTGAATTACCTTGTTTACCTCATCTAAAACAACGGCTTTACCATATTGTTTTTGAATTACACTCATTGGAACAGCTCCTTTACGGAACCCTTTAATTGTAGCATTTTTACGGTAATCAGCTAAAACTTTATCTACTTTCTCAGCATAGTCTGCTTTTGCTACTTGAATGGTAACAACAGCGTTTAATGCATCAACGTTGTTTTTTGTAATATTCATTATACTAGTTATTTTTAATACTAAAATTGGCTCGCAAAATTATAATTTTTTTACTGACCAACCAACTTTTTAATCTATTGTATTTCAAATCTATAAAAAAAAGACGGGTTTCTGTACTTAATCTCTGACAATAAATCCCAATATGGTATTACACACTGAAAGGACAATTGAAAATATCAATGCTGGAAAGAATCCATCAACAGAAAATCCTTGAACGATGTGCGGAACCAAAAGAACAATTACCGCATTGATGACCAATAAAAACAAGCCCAATGTGAACATGGTTATTGGAAAGGCAACTATTTTCAATACCGGTTTAAGGAAGGTATTTAAGAACGCTAAAACAACAGCAACCAGAATTGAAGTAAACCAACTATCCACTGTAATTCCGTCAATAAAATTTGGCAGGATCAAAACCAATATGGAGATGATCACTAAACGCAATACTATTTTCATCAATTTATATTTTGGGTATAAAAATAAAAAAAAGCACTGAATACAGTGCTTTTTAATAGATGATATATCTTAGTATTAGTTAGAAGTCAAAACTGTTGCTCCTGGGTAAGACCCTGGGTTCAACTTTGGCAATTTTGCTTTGTATTTTGATTCAATTGCTTTGATTACTTCATTCGCTACTAATGCATATCCTCTAGCATTTGGGTGAACCCCATCCAAAGAGAACAATACTGTACTTAAACCTGTAGTTGAGAAATAATCAGAAGTGTACACTACACCATCGCTCAATTTGATTCCACTTTCTGAAGCCAATTTGTTCATGATTGCATTCATGTCAGCAACTGCTAAATCTTTAGAAGCAGCTACAGATTTGATGATTGCGTTGAATTGCGTTGTAGCAGTAGTGATTTCTGTTTGCTCTTGAGGAACTAATGTATAGTTGTCAGCCAATGGGAAAGTAACCCCAAGTTTGTCAAATGGTGCTGGCATACCTGATGCTGTACCAATAACTTTACTTGTTGGCAAGATAAATAAATCTGTCGCTTTTGCGTGACGTGCTTGACCAAATACCATTCCAATTGCACCTGCAGTTTGAGCATCAATTCCATTAGCCACTAAAGCTCCTGTTAATTGAGCAGATAAATCTGTCAAATATTCATCTTTGATCAACAATGGATTTGCAGCAGTTGCAGTGAACAACTGGATGCGATCTCCTTGACCATAAGCAGTTAAAATTTGTTTAACTGGTCCTAACAAAGAAGTGTTTAAAGCATTGATTGTTGCTGCACCTCCCAAGGCTGTTGGGCTTAGTGGGTTGTAAGGAACTGTTGTGAAATATGGAATCGCTGATACATTTGGAATTGTAGCAACAACCCCTTTAGCTCCGTTAGAAGTCAATGTATTCACGATTGTTGAGTATACTGATCCAAAAACGTTTGCATCTGTAATGTCATTAGAACCGTAAGTTGAAGGATCTAAGTTACCTGTTTGGTTAACTCCAGTACCCCCAGACATAGCGTAAGCTAAAACGTCATTACTTCCAATCCAGTTTGTAAAGAACGTTGGGTTTTTTGACATCGCGTCACCCAATACAGTTGCGTTGTCTGAAGTTGCGTGTCTTACAAAGTAAGGATTCGCTTTTCCAATTGCCAATCCAGCAATGTTACCGTATCCTGCAGCAAGCAAATGGAAAGATTTTGCACCTGGCACTCCCATATTGTTGTATGCTGTTCTCTGTAAGTTAGCAAATCCTGAAGTTGGAACTGCATTGATATTTTGAGGTCCACCAACCTGAGCGTTGATGATCAATTTTGTGTCTGTGATTTGATTACCACCCAACATCAATCCTCCAACGTTATTCACGTCATCTTCATAAGAAGGTTGTGTAAATTCTCCACCACCAACAATTGAAAATTGTTTAGCAAGGAAGTTAGGGAAAGAGTATTGTTGTCCTGTACGGAACATTGTTCCATCCATGAAACCTGATGTCAAAGAGTTACCAACAGCTACATAAGATGTGAAGTCAGCGTCTCCAGCGCTGTAATCAGCGTCAGACAATTCATTTTTAAATTCAGGTTCACAAGAAGCCAAGCCCATAGATAAGGCTACAGCAAAGTATATAAATTTATTGATTTTCATAAAGTAGATTTTAAAAGATTAATTATAGTTTGTAACTAACACCGATACCCGCTGTGAATGCTGCATTTTTGTAAGTTCCTCCAAAAGAAGAATACTGAGCAGGAGCACCACCTTGAGCTACGTTAAACCAGTCATAAGAATTATCTACTTCTTTGAAAATTAAGTACATTAAAGAAACGTCTAATGCTAATTTTTGAGTGAAGTTATAAGAGAAACCTGCAGTTACAGCATGAGAATCATTTCTTGGAGTTTCTGGAGCAAAATAACCATCTTGAACCGGAGATTCATCATAATACCAACCAGCACGAGCAGTCCAAGTGTTGTTGATTTCATACTGAGCACCTACACGGTACACGTTAGAATCTTTATAATTTCTTTTGTTTTCAGACATTAATCCAGTTGCAAATTCTACGTTTAACGCATCATAAGATCTCCAGAAAGTTCTGTTGTAATCAACAGCTAATAAGAATTTGTCTGTGAATTGGTATGAAGCTCCAACAGATGCCTCAGCTGGCAACGGTAAAGAAGCGTCAAAAGTTGTATTATGTAATTGTCCAGCTAAATAAGTTGGAATGTTGCTGAATGTAGCTTCTCCACCTTCTGCTTTCATTGTGATTTCAGAACGGTAGTTGAAACCTAAACGCATTTTTTCTGTAGGATTCACCATGAAACCTGCAGTCCATCCCCATTTAACGATTCCGCTATCTTCAATTAAAACGTTTGGTCTGTTTCCTAAATCATCCACAACGTTGTTGTCTCTGAATAAGTTTTTGTCAAACTCAACACTTCCTATCGCAGCAATAGGCCCTCCACCAAAACTGAAGAAATCACTTACTTTAATAGCGATTGTTGGTTGAATGAAAATTGCTTGTAACGCAATTTTGTTTACTAAATGTGATCCAGCCCAATCTCTGTCCCACTCTACTGTACTTCCGTATGGAGAATAAACTCCAACCGCAGCAGTTAACCAGTCTGTTACTCTATAACTTGCATAAACACTGAAAGGTGTTCCTGAATTTTTTGTCTGTGCAGCATAGTTAGTTTCTGTATCTTGAAATTTGGTATGACTGAATAAATAATTTCCTCCAACAGAAACATTAAAACGGTCTTTTAAGAAAGACAAACCTGCTGGGTTAAAAAATGTTGACTCTGCTGACTGAACTACTGCAACACCTGTGTGCCCCATAGCCAATTGCTTTTGTCCTTGCATACCAATTCTATAACCACCTGCAAACGTACTTGTCGTTGCTAAGGCAGCCAATGATATTGTCAAAAGTTTTTTCATAAGATAAAATGTTTGTTCATGTTTATTTATTTCACAATATCAAAT
>JAGHSS010000006.1 GCA_018065745.1 Candidatus Neoflavobacterium equi
ATCATGAATACAGTTAAAAAAACATCAAGTGTAACTTTTCCATCTTTGTTGAATGAAATTTTTAAAAATGACTTTTATGGAGGGACTCAATTCTATGGAACTTCCCTTCCTGCAGTAAATATATTGGCTAATGAAACTGCTTTTGTGTTGGAATTAGCTGTACCGGGTTTAAAGAAAGAGGATATGTCCATCAGTGTTGACAACAATGTATTAACCATCGCTGCTGAGTCAAAAACAGGGGCAGAAGACAAACAAGGGGTATACAGTAGAAGAGAATTTAATTTTGCTTCTTTCAAGCGTTCCTTTACGCTTTCAGATACTATTGATGAAGAGGGAATACAAGCTGGGTATGAAGATGGTATATTGACCGTAACTTTGCCTAAGCGCATAGAAGAATTACCTAAGGGTAAAAAGGTAATATCAATAATTTAAAAGCTAGTACCTATAAATATAATACGTTTTAGTTGAGTTTAGTTCTTTAAAAGGTTTGCCAAATGGCAAGCCTTTTTTTGTGTAGTTTGACAAAATATGTAAATTTGAAATAAAAACACATGTCTTCTGCTGATCACAAACACAACATACTTACAGAACTTATTCAATTTGCCTTGGTTGATGGTCACTTGGATGAAAGTGAATTGGAATTTTTAATTCACCTAGCCTCAGATTTAGAAGTGAGCAGGGAATCTTTTCTCGATTTGTTTTCAAATCCGTTGCCTTCAAAACCACTACCCAACGTGCACGATCGCATCATTCAATTTTATCGTTTGTGTTTGCTAATGCACGCAGACGGATTGGTACATCCAAAAGAATCTGTACGACTGCATGAGATGGGAATCAAAATGGGTCTTGATCCTATGGGAATTCAAAAAATCTTGGACATGCTGGAAGAAGCTGCTGGTAAAACGATTGATGCAAACGTTTTATTTGAGCTTTTCAGTGTTCAATGGAATTGATATAAAATAAAAAAAGACGCTTTAAAAGCGTCTTTTTTTTATGTATGTAATTTTATTTTTTCTCTGAATACACTTCCAAAGCTTGTTTTAAAATCAGTACCGCCTGTTCTAAATCTTCTTTTTTCAAAACATAGGCAATTCTAACCTCATCCAAACCTACCCCTGGAGTAGAGTAAAATCCTGCAGCAGGTGCAACCATTACTGTTGCTCCTTGATAATCATAAGATTCTAATAACCACTGCGCAAAGTGATCTGCATTTTTAACCGGTAATTTCGCGATGCAGTAAAACGCTCCCTTAGGAGTTGCTACTTGAACACCAGGAATTTGTGATAGCCCAGCAATAAGCGTGTCTCTTCTGTCTTTGTATTCTACAATCACATCAGTGAAATAATTTTGAGGCGTATCTAAAGCAGCTTCAGAAGCTATTTGAGCATAGGTTGGCGGAGAAAGACGTGCTTGTGCAAATTTCATTGCTGCAGTCATCAATTCTTTGTTTTTAGAAACGATACATCCAATACGTGCTCCACACATACTGTAACGTTTAGAAACAGAATCAATCATGATTGCATGTTGCTCCAAACCTGGTAAATTCATTACGGAATAGTGTTTGTCAGCCTCGTCATAAGTAAATTCTCTGTATACCTCATCAGCAATTAAGAACAAGTCGTGCTTGATAACCAAGGCAGCTAATTGATCCAATTCCTCTTTTGAGTAAAGATATCCTGTTGGATTACCAGGATTACAAATCAAAATGGCTTTTGTATTTGGCGTGATAAGTTTTTCAAATTCAGCGACTGCAGGCAGAGCAAAACCAGTTTCTATTCCAGACATTACAGGTACAACTTTTACACCAGATGCAGTAGAAAATCCGTTGTAATTAGCGTAAAATGGTTCTGGTATGATGATTTCATCCCCTTGGTCCATGGTAGATCCCATAGCAAACATTAAGGCTTCTGAGCCCCCAGTGGTGATGATGATGTCTTCTGTATTTATCGGTAATCCCGTTTCTTGATATTTGGCTGCTAATTTAATTCTATACGATTCAAATCCGGCAGAATGGCTGTATTCTAATACTTCAACGGAAGCATTTTTAACTGCTTCTATAGCCACTTCAGGAGTTTTAATATCAGGTTGTCCAATATTCAAATGATATACTTTATTTCCTTTCTTTTTTGCGATTTCTGCAAAAGGAACTAATTTTCTGATCGGAGATTCAGGCATTTGCTCTCCTTTACGTGATATTTTTGGCATAATAGTGATTGTGTTTGTATAGCAAATTTGCAATAAATCACAATAATATACAAGTACACAACCTTTTATTTACACCAGTTATAACTTAATCGTAATGATGTCTTTGATATTGGTGGTGTAATTGGGAGATAATTGTTCTTGGCGCATCTTCCAAACCCGATCCAAGGCTTGACTGGCAAATTTGACCTTGTGATTTCCCAAGGACAGATTTATTTTATCAATAGTGGCCATGAGTTGTGGGTGTTTGGGATTGGACTGTGAAAACAAATTGAGCTGTACATTTTGATTGGGCGTGATGTCCATTAAAATAACCCCCGCTTTTTTGTAAAAGTGGTTGGCTCTGAAAATTTGTTTTAGTCCCATTTTTGCCAAGCGCACAATGTCAATGGAGGAATCTGTGGGGAAGGGGTGATTGACCACAATGTTTCTGTAATATTGCGGCTGGTCTTGGCGGTGTGGATTGGTCTGTAAAAAGACCATCAACATTTGGCAGTGGGAATTCTGACGTCTCAATTTTTCAGCACCCAAGATGGCATAGGTCGCCACGCGTTCTTCCAATTCATCCAAGGTGGTTAACGGTTTGTCAAAAGATCTGGTGGTGGCAATCATTTTTTTGTTTTGGATCGGCTCCAAATCCAAGGCTGACAACCCTTCCAATTCTTTTTTCAATCTCAAGCCCACCACGTGCATATTTTTGCGCACCCATGCATCTGGAAGTTTGGTGAAATCTAGGGCGGTGTGTACATTTTGTGCTTTTAATCTTTGTGCATGTTTTTTACCAATGCCCCAAACGTCTTCTATTTTGGTCCAACGCAGTGCTTTGATGCGTTTTTCCTCTGTGTCTATGGTATGTACTGCACGGGTTTCTAGCGGATATTTCTTCGCAATTTTATTGGCTATTTTGGCCAATGCTTTGGTAGGTGCAAAACCGATGGAAACAGGGATGCCGGTGTTTTTTGTCGTGGTGCGTCTCATCTTTAACCCCAATTCCTTGAGGTCAAAATGTTCAAATCCCGTAAATTTTAAAAAGGCTTCATCTACAGAGTACACTTCCATGTCTGGAGAGAATTGAGACAGGGTATTCATCACGCGTGAACTCATGTCTCCATAAAGTGCAAAATTGCTAGAAAACACGTGTATGTTGTGCTCTTCAAATTGTTTTTTATATTCAAATGCCGGTGCTCCCATGGGAATACCACAGGCTTTAGCTTCATTGGAGCGCGCAATAACACAGCCGTCATTATTACTGAGAATAACAATGGGCTTGCCCTGCAACTGGGGATTAAATACCCGTTGGCAAGAGGCGTAAAAATTATTGCAATCAACCAATGCAAACATTAGCGTCTAAAGGATTTAATGGTGTGTACTACAATGCCCCAAATCATCAATTCATTATCTGGAGTCACTTTTATGGGTTGGTAATCTTCATTTTCAGGCACCAACCAGACAACGTCTTTTTCAATCACAATGCGCTTACAAGTGAATTCTCCGTCAATTTGACAAATGGCAATGTCATTGGTTTGGGGTTCCAAACTCTTGTCAATAACCAAAAGATCTCCGTCGTTAATTCCCGCATTAATCATGGAATTGCCTGAAACACGTGCAAAAAAAGTGCTGTCCTTGTGTTTGATCAAGGCGCGATTCAAGTCTATGGTCAATTCAATAAAGTCGTCAGCCGGGCTTGGAAAGCCGGCTTTAATACCTCCTTCATAATAGGGAATGTCCCAAGAAGTAGAGGCGTCAACAATGTAAAATTCCAAGGTGTTGGACTGTGAGATACTACGCAATTTCATGGAAGCAAAATTAAACATTCAACGGGGGTTATAGTGTTAATAAGT
>JAGHSS010000025.1 GCA_018065745.1 Candidatus Neoflavobacterium equi
GGCATACTATTGTAAGACTGGTTAACGAAAATCAAAACCTGAATTTATTAGGAGACTTTTCTAATGCAATTGAGGCTAAAAATTGCATCAGCAATAGAGAGGTAGATTTAGTTTTTTTAGATATTGAAATGCCCATAATTAATGGTTTTGATTTACTGGATGGTTTGAAGGTTAAACCTCAAGTTATCTTTATTACCTCAAAATCAGAATATGCCATACGTGCTTTTGATTATTCTGCAACAGACTACTTACAAAAACCAATTACTAGAGAGCGCTTTAATGTAGCGGTCAAAAAAGCTATTGGTCTTATTTCATTGAGTAAAGAAAATTCTGAAGAGGAAAGTGCACATATATTTATCAAAAGTAATTTAAAAAAATTAAAGCTTTACATCACGCGCATCAAGTGGATTGAAGCCTATGGTGACTATGTAAAGATCATAACTGATGAGGAAAATCATTTGGTATTGTCCACAATGAAATCTTTTGAAGCAGAATTACCAGCTGAGAAATTTATTAGAGTTCACAAGTCATTTATTGTCAATATTGACAAGATTGATAAATTCAACAGTAAATTTGCTGAAATTGGCGTGCATAAAATTCCGCTAAGTAGAAATAAAAAAGAAGACTTGGTGAAAGCCATTGAAAATATATAGGCATACTGCAGATATTTAATTACAATTAAAAAGGGAGGTTTTGATAAACCTCCCTTTTTTTATGCTAATAAAAATCAACGTTGATGCTGGTTTTAATGCTTCTGTAGGCGCCAATGCTTTCAAAGCTAACCAAAACCCGTGACATCCTCCCCTTGATCGCTCCAAGCGGGGCGTTGTTGGGAATCTTGATTAATATGGTGCGTATGTATTCATTTCTAATTCGGTTAATTCCAGGTTCTTCAGGACCTAAAATGTCCAGTTGAAGTTGGTGTTTCAAATTTTGATACAACCACAAACTCCCCTCTTTCAGTTTGTCATAATCCTTGTGTTTCAACGTCAATTTAATCAATCTGAAATACGGTGGATATTTGAAGTTTCGTCTTTCGTAAACCTGCTCCTTGTACATCCCGGTGTAATCGTTGTTCATCACCTGCTGTATAATGCTGTGGTAAGGATTGTATGTTTGAATCAGTACTTTGCCCTTTTCACCAGCTCTTCCTGCCCTACCTGCCACCTGAACCATCAATTGATACGCCCGTTCATTTGATCTGAAATCTGGAATGTGTAACATATTGTCCGCATTCATAATTCCCACCAAATTAACGTGGTCAAAATGCAGCCCCTTTGCCAACATCTGTGTCCCAACAAGGATGTCTACTTCCCTGTTTTTAAAAGAGTCAATCAACTTTTCAAAGGCGTGTTTACCTTTGGTGGTGTCTTGATCCATACGGGCAAGCTTGGTCTCAGGAAACAGGGTATTAAGTTCCAGTTCAATCTGCTCTGTACCAAATCCTTTGGTCGTGATCTCTGTTGATGTACATGCAGGACAATGAGAAGGATTGCTCATGGAATACCCACAATAATGACATTTAAGCAGGTATTTGCTCTTGTAATACGTTAAACTCACATCACAACTGGGACAATGAGGAACGTGACCACAGGTTTTACACTCCACAAAAGGTGAAAATCCCCTTCTGTTTTGAAATAAAATCACCTGTTTTTTTTCCGCTAGCGTGTCAGCTATGGCGTCAATTAAGGTATCGCTAAAATGACCTTGCATGCGCTTTCTCTTTTGCTTGTCTTTGATGTCAACCAATTCAATATCAGGCAAGACTACATTTGAGAAACGTTGGTTTAAAGTTACAATGCCATATTTCTTTTGTTCCGTGTTGAAAAAGGTTTCCACACTTGGGGTTGCAGATCCCAAAAGAACCTTTGCTTCATGAGCGTGAGCAAGAACAATTGCGGTGTCTCTGGCGTGATATCTTGGTGCCGGATCGGCTTGTTTAAAAGTTTGTTCGTGTTCTTCATCAATGACGATCAGTCCCAGATTGGAAAATGGAAGAAACAGCGCTGACCTGGCGCCAATGACAATTCTTGCTTTTTCTGAACAGCTCAATACCTGGTTCCATACTTCAACACGTTCATTGTTGCTGTATTTGGAGTGATAAACAGCCACCTGATTGCCAAAATAAGCAACCAAACGTTGAACCAATTGTGTGGTAAGTGCAATTTCAGGAAGCAAGTACAATACCTGTTTGCCCGATTGCAACATTTGTTCAATCAATTTGATGTATATCTCTGTTTTGCCAGAAGCTGTGACTCCGTGCAGCAATGTAGTGTTGAAATCCTCAAATGACAGGATGATGTCATCTAGCGCCTTTTGTTGGGCGTCACTGAGTTCAATATGGGTTTGAGTTGCATCCTTAAATGTTACCCGATCCTCCTGCAAAAAATAGGATACAAAGAATCCTTTGTCCACTATAGCTTTGATAACAGTGCTGTTACTCTCGCTTAGTTCAATCAAATCTTTAACACTAATCGGTTTTTTAGTCGTTGCCTGAAGTTGGAAGTAGCGCAGTACCACCTCCTTTTGTTTTTGAGATCTCCCCAGTTGATCAAGCAGTAATTGCAATCCATCGGCAGTCTCAAAATCAGGATGCAACTTGATGTAGCGCACCTGTTTGGGTTTGTATTTGTCAATCAGTTCATCCTCTAAAAAAATAATTCCCTTTTCAATCAAGTCTTTAACCAGAGGGAACACATTTTTTTTGCTCACAATTTTCTCCACCTCTGTAAGTCTCAGGGAAGATTGTAGTTGTAAAGCTTGATAGACCAAGTATTCATCATCTGTTAGAATAGAAATATCCGTTGATTGATCAAAGTTATGGGTGATGAGTGTTTCGCTTTCCAGAATAAAACTAGAAGGAAGTGCTGTTTTGTAAACATCTCCCAAACCACACATATAATAAGAAGAAATCCATTTCCACAATTTGATCTGAAAATCATTGACCAAAGGTTGTTCGTCAATGACAACTAAGATGTCTTTAGCATCATAGGTTTCAGGCTTGTTTCTGTGAACATCAACAACCAAGGCTGTATACGTTTTACTCTTGCCAAATGGAACAGCTACCCGCATACCAGGTTCAATGAAGTTAAATTCACTTTCATTGACAGCATACGTGAAGGTTTTGGGTAAGGGTAATGGTAAAATAACTTCTACAAAATGGCTCATAAGGTGGATGTTTCTACAAATATAATCGAATTCTTAACATAAAAAAAAACACCGCTATAAAGCGGTGTTCAAATTCATTATATTCAGAAATTATTTAACTCTAGTCCACGTTTGTGTACGTCCAGCAAATGAAATTCCAACATATCCTCTCACGTCTAATACATCTTTATTTTTTTCATTGATTTTGATGATACAGCTGTAAGCTTTTCCTTTTTCTGGATCCGTGATAGTTCCACCACTGTATGAATCACCATCTTTTTTCATATCCTTGATGATTACCAATCCTTCAATTTTTTTTCCTTTTTCAGAACCAGAGCATTTATCGCAAGTTGCATTTTTTCTTTCAGGGTTTAAAATTTCAATAATTTTCCCTTGTAATTTTCCATTTACCTCAGTGATTTCTACAATTGATTTTGCTTTTTTAGTAGCGTCATCAATAGTTTTCCATTTTCCGACAACGGATTGCGCTTGCATGCTACAGATTCCAACAAATAATACCATAATAATGGCTGTAAGTTGCTTTTTCATAATGTTTGTTTTTAGAATGTTTATTAATTTTTGTTTATTATATTTTTTGATCTGTAATTGTTAATCACGGCATTGATTTCAAAACCAAGTAACAAAATGATACAGTTTAACCAAATATAAATCATTAATACCAAAATCGTACCAATTGATCCATATAATTCATTATACCTTGCAAATTTAACAACATAAATACCAAAAGCATAGGAGCTAATGATCATTAAAAGAGTCGTAAATATAGCGCCAGCATTGAAAAACCCTATGTTTTTTGTTTCTCTAGTACCAAATTTAAACAACACAGAAGTAATGCTAAAAATTAATACAATAACCAAAGCATAGCGTGCAATCTGTATGATAAGTACGTCATCTAAATTCAAATTTTGAGAAAATCCTTGGATAACGACCTCAGAAACCACTATGGCTGCAACAATGAAAATCAATAACAACGAAATCACAATGGAGATGATGATGGAAATTGCATATTGTCTGATGAAACTTCTAGAATTTTTTCCAATGTGATAAGAAGATTGAAACCCACCCAAAATAGCATTTACACCGTTGGACATTAAAAAAATGGACAATATAAATCCAGAGGACAACAAACTTTTGTAACTGTTGTGTAAAATATCTTTGATAATAGCCTCAATAGCTTCAAAAGTATTTGGGGGAACACTTTGTTCTACAAAATGTAAAAAGTCCGTCTGAAATCCCTCCAAAGGGATGTATGGAATCAAGTTTAATATAAATAAGGCAAAAGGGAAAATGGCCATAAAGAAACTGAAAGCAATAGATCCAGCACGATATGAAAAGGCCCCTTTGGCAATACCTCCAATGTAAATCTCTAGAAATTCATAGACGCTTAACCCTTCAAGTCCTGGTATATATATCGCTTGAGCCAACAATATTATTTTGTTGACAATGGGAATTTTTAAGAGAAAAGCTTCAATTTTATTAGGCATACATTACACTGCTTTAAGGCTGAAATCCATATTGGAAACAGAGTGAGTCAAGGCTCCACAAGATACGTAATTAACTCCGCATAAGCCATATTCACGCACGGTTTCTTCATTGATACCACCAGAAGATTCTGTTTCACAGAAATCCCCAATAAGGGCAACTGCTTTTTTGGTATCTTCATAATTAAAATTATCAATCAGAATACGATGCACCCCTGTATTTTGCATTATTTCTTTAATTTCCTCTAAATTTCGAGCTTCGACGATGATTTTCAAATCCTTGCCGTTTTCAGCCAAATAAGCCGTGGTTTTTTCAATTGCTGCAGTAACTCCTCCAGCAAAATCAATGTGGTTGTCTTTCAACATAATCATGTCGTAAAGCGCAAAGCGATGATTCACTCCACCAGCAATTTTAACTGCCCATTTTTCCAAAGCTCTAATACCAGGTGTGGTTTTTCTAGTGTCCAAAACTTGAGCTCCAGTACCTTCTAATAAATTTACATATTTTTTTGTCTTCGTGGCAACTGCACTCATGCGCTGAATTACATTTAAAACCAAGCGTTCCGCCTTCAAAATGGATTGAGATCTCCCAGAGACATAAAAAGCAATATCTCCATGTTTTACCTCACTGCCGTCCTCCATTAAAACTTCCATTTCTAAATTAGGATCCACATATTCAAAAACGCGTTTAGCAAATGCTATTCCAGCCAAGATTCCTTGATCCTTACACAGTAATTTTGCCTTTCCTTGTGCAGATGCAGGGATGCATGCTAAGGAACTGTGATCTCCATCTCCAACATCCTCTCTGATGGCGTTGGCGATAATTAAATCCAATTCTTTTTCAAATTGTTCTTGAGTAATCATTTGTTTATAATTTATGCTAATTTAATAAAATAGTTTAATAATTGAAAAGTCCGTAATTTTGATGTGGACATTAAATCAAAATTTTCACATCTAATCCCTTATGAGTTTAAAAATCATAACTTTTGTATGCCTTTTATTGGTGTTAGGAATCGTATACTTTCTCAATTTACCGCTGTTTGGTAAACTGCCAAACGCACATAAAGATCCACGTCTGTTAAAATCAAAAAATTACAAAGACGGCACCTTCTTTAATCAAGAAAATACACCAGCGTTGACAGAAGGGTCTGGATATCTTGAAGTTTCAAAGAATTTTTTCTTCAATGACAACCCAAATAAAATACCAAATCACATTCCAGCAATGCCAGTTGATTTAAAGAATTTACCTGAAGAAAATCTACTGATTTGGTTTGGACATTCCAGCTATCTCTTAAAAATTGACGGGTTGATATATGTTGTTGACCCTGTGTTTTCAGGCAGCGCCTCCCCCATTCCAGGCAACGTCAAAGCCTTTGAAGGGACGCAGATTTACAATCTGACAGATTTAAAAAAGATTGATTTTTTGATCATCACGCATGATCACTACGACCATTTGGATTATCAAACAGTTAAAGAAATAAAACCATTGGTAAATAAAGTCATTTGTGGCTTGGGCGTTGACGCACACTTTTTACATTGGGGATATGCCAAAGAGGACCTTATCGTTTTAGATTGGGAGGAGTCAAGTATGCTCAGTCAAGACGCTAAAATCACGGCTACCACAAGCAGGCATTTTTCAGGAAGAACATTTAAAAGAAATTCCGCACTCTGGTGTTCTTATGTTTTAGAAACAGCCGGATTAAAATTATATATTGGTGGAGACAGTGGTTACGGCAAACACTTTGCAGCAATAGGACAAAAATACGGACCTTTTGATTGGGCCATATTGGAAAATGGGCAATACAACAAAGACTGGAAATACATACACATGATGCCAGAGGAAGTTTTGATGGCTCAACAGGATTTAGGTGCTAAAAAATTAGTACCCGTTCACAGTGGTAAATTTGCACTCGCCACCCACGATTGGAATGAACCTTTGTTGAAAATCACAGAACTCAATGAAAAAGCACCAATAAAACAGCAATTGATGACGCCAAAGCTTGGAGAGCTTGTATATTTAAATAAAGATCAGGTATTTGAACAATGGTACAAATGAAAAAAGCAACCCTAGAGGTTGCTTTTCTATTTTGATACATCCCTACTTAAAAAGAAAATTTCAGTCCTAAAAGGGAATAGAATTCTTTTAAAATGGCTGGGTGTCCAGGCCATGCAGGAGATGTTGTTAGGTTGCCGTCTGTATAAGCTTGATCAGCTGGGATGTCTTGATACAATCCACCAGCAAGCGTTACTTCAGGTCCACAAGCAGGATATGCAGTCAATTTTCTACCGTTCAATACCTGAGCAGCAGTCAAGATTTGAATCCCGTGACAAATGGCAGCAACAGGCTTATTCGTGTCAAAAAAGTGTTTTGTATACTCCAATACTTTTTTGTTTAAGCGGATGTACTCTGGAGCTCTTCCTCCACAAACATACAATCCAGCGTATTCATCTAAAACTACAGCGTCAAAATTTTTATTGATTACAAAATTGTGTCCCGGAGTTTCAGCATAGGTTTGAAAACCTACAAAGTCGTGTATTGCCGTTGCAATCACATCCCCTTTTTTCTTATCTGGGCACACAACATCTACTTCAAAACCAACAGACAGTAACGCCTGAAATGGAACCATGATTTCATAATCTTCTACAAAATCTCCAGCTAGCATTAATATTTTTTTACTCATTATAATATTATTAGTTGTTAGGTTCACTAATTTAATAAAAAACAACGTCTGAGGTGTGCATCTTTTGATTTTTTTTTACTTTTGCCAAAATATATAGAAGACCATGAATATAAAACTTTTAGCGATTGGGAAAACCGACAATAAAGCGCTTCAAACACTGATTGATGATTATACAAAAAGGCTGTCTTTCTATGTGAAATTTGATTTGGAGATTATTCCAGATATAAAAAATGTAAAAAATCTCTCTGAGAAACAACAAAAAGACAAAGAAGGAGAAATCATACTTTCCAAAATTACACCTACAGATCAATTGATTCTTTTGGATGAGAATGGCAAGACATTTAGCAGTGTTGGATTTTCAGAAGAGCTTCAAAAAAAGATGAATTCTGGAATTAAAACCTTGGTATTTGTCATCGGCGGACCCTACGGCTTTTCAGATGAAGTATACAGTAAAGCACAAGGGAAGATTTCCTTATCTCTCATGACTTTTTCTCACCAAATGGTGCGTTTGTTTGTCATAGAACAGATTTACAGAGGATTTACTATTTTGAGAAATGAACCATATCACCACCAATAAAATATAAAAAAGCGACCTTTTTGGGTCGCTTTTTTTACATCTTCAACTTAGTATATAACCTGTAAGTTTGAAACTTTTATGGTTGAATCTTCAATTTTCTTGAGACACATATAGTCCTTAACATAATCGCCAAAACTCAAATTCTCATCAAAAGACAAGAACAATTCTATTTTTTGATTTGGAAATTTTTGTTTTATAAACGCAGCCAATTCCAATCCAGATTGATCCAAATAATTTGGGAATTCATCAAAAGTCAATCCGTTAACTTTAAATTGATTATCTCTGTTGAATTGAAGTTGTACACCAACTGCATTGGAAGCCATTTCAACCGTCTTTTTTTCAAAGCTAACCTCAGTAAATTCACAATATTCTACTGCTTCTTGAACGGGATTAGAGTAAACAAAGAAGTTTGGTTTTAAAACATCCTCTACTTTTTTCAACTTTTTTTCCTGTAGCATTTGCAATTCAGGAACAACCAATTTTAAAGGCAGGCGTTTGTCAATTGAAAAAAGCCAAGCAGTATTGGAAACCAAGGCGTTTTTTTGAACGTCTATTTCGGGAACCCCATCTTTACTTTCTTCATATAGAAAGCTTGTTTCAGTAAAATCTGTAACCTCTTTTGAAAATGTCTGTTCAAATTGAGGGAGTAATATTTCCTTTTTAGCGCAATTAAACAGTAAAAAAGAAGTACAAAGCAGTAAAATTTTCTTCATAAGTTTATTTTATTTGATTAACCAAGGCAATGCATTCCGCTGCTTCTTTAACGTCGTGAACGCGCAATAATTGCGCGCCTTTCATCAAAGACAACGTGTTCAATACAGAAGTACCATTCAAAGCCTCTTGCGGTGTGGTGTCCAAAAGTTTATAAATCATTGATTTTCTTGACAGTGCAGACAATACAGGCAATCCAAAAGTTTGAAACAGATTCAAGTTTTTCAGGACCTCATAATTTTGAGCTACTGTTTTTGAAAAACCAAAACCAGGATCTAGGATAAGATCTTTTATTTGGTAGGATTTTGCCAATTCCACACGCTCTGAAAAATAGAATATCATTTCTTTCAACAAGTCGTCATAAGTAGTTAAATCCTTCATTGTCTGTGGTGTTCCCCTCATGTGCATCATAATGTAAGGCACCTGAGCATCAGCAATAACGCGCATCATGTCAGCGTCCAAATGTCCTGCAGAAATATCGTTAATTAAAGCAGCTCCATGCGCAATAGCCTGTGCGGCAACCTGAGACCTAAAAGTATCAATAGACAAAAATACCTCTGGAAACTCCTTTATAATCAAATCTAAAACCGGTAGTAAACGGTGCAATTCCTCCTCTTCAGAGACAAATACTGCGTCCGGTCTGCTGGAATAGGCACCTACATCAATAAAAGTAGCGCCTTCAGCCAACATTTTGGCGACTTGATTCAAAAATGCAGCATCTGTTTTGTAGGCTCCACCATCAAAAAAAGAATCAGGAGTGAGATTTAAGATCCCCATGATCTTGGGTTGATTGAGATCAATCAGTTGTCCTTTGCAGTTTATGGTCATAAATTTTGTTAAATGCGTGTAATACTATGTATTGAAGGAAGGTAAACTTTGAATTTCACTCTTATTTCTTTACATTTGAAAATTATAATAACAAAGATATAA
>JAGHSS010000343.1 GCA_018065745.1 Candidatus Neoflavobacterium equi
ACACAATATTTGGATTTGAGAGCAGAAATTCGCGAAAAGCAATTGGCAACTCAGAAAAATCAGGCAAAGAAAATTGAAGAAACTGAAAAGTTAATTGAAAAGTTCAGAGCCAAAGCATCCAAAGCATCTATGGCGCAATCCTTGATCAAGAAATTGGACAAAGTGGAGCGCATTGAGGTGGATGAAGACGACAATTCTGTCATGAATATCTCCTTCCCAGTTTCTGTCGTTCCAGGTAGAGTCGTGGTTGAGGCAGACAAAGTGACAAAAGCTTATGGAGATCGCACCATTTTAAAAGACATCAGTTTGTTGATTGAACGCGGGAGCAAAATTGCTTTTGTGGGCCAAAATGGACAGGGGAAATCCACCTTTGTCAAAGCCATTGTCAATGAATTTGAGTATACAGGTGAGATCAAATTGGGCCACAATGTACAATTGGGATATTTTGCACAGAATCAAGCAGAATATTTGGATGGTGAAAAGACCCTTTTGGACACCATGTTGGAAGCCGCTACAGATTCCAACCGTTCCAAAGTCCGTGATATGCTGGGGTCGTTCCTGTTTAGAGGAGATGACGTTGACAAAAAAGTCAAGGTCTTATCAGGAGGGGAGCGCAACCGTTTGGCCCTGTGTAAACTATTGTTGCAGCCCATCAATGTCCTTTTGATGGATGAGCCAACAAATCACTTGGACATCAAGTCTAAAAACGTCTTGAAGGCAGCGTTAGCCAAGTTTGAAGGCACCCTGATCATTGTTTCCCATGACCGTGATTTCCTTCAGGGAATGACCAATTTGGTGTATGAGTTCAAGGATCAGAAAATCAGAGAGTACCTTGGAGATATCAATTTCTTCTTGGAACAACGCAACGTGGAAAATTTCAGAGAAGTTGAGAAAAAGACCGAGGCTAAAAAGGCTGCAGATCCAGTAAAAGTGGAGAAAAAAGTCTTGAGTTATGAAGAGCAAAAGGCGCAGAAAGCCGCTCAGAATAAGCTCAGCAAGTTGGAAGCTCAGATCGCACAGCTGGAAAAAGACATCAAAAAGGCAGACGCTGATTTGTTAGTCAACTATGAAAAGCTGATGCAGGATCAAAAGTTTTTTACAAATTACAATAAGATGAAGACAGATTTGGAAACCGCTTTCGCCGCTTGGGAAAGTTTGCAAGAAGAATTGTCCTAACATAGGAAGACGACTCACCTGGTGGGTCGTTTTTTTTTGGTTTTTTTTCAGGGCGAAACCCCAAGCCCTCGCTGCGCTCAGGCTTTGCGTCCGGGCTTTCTGCTGTATCTTTTCCCTGGCTTGCGCCAGTCAAAAGGATGCCGCTCCAATCCCTTTCGCGTGCCTTCAGTACCTGTTTCTGTTCAGTGTCCTGACAACGGCAGGGCAGGGGAGGCGTTGATTTTTACCTTGGGATTCACTCCTTATATATAAGGTCAGAATAGGCATAAAAAAAAGGATCGCGATGTGCGATCCTTTTTCTGTATAAGGTAGAAAATTAGTCTTCCAAACCACTCATTTTTTGAGCGCTTCTGTAAACAAATTGTCCGTAGATATGTCTTTTAGCAAAACGAGCTGGAGATTCAGCGTTTACCATTTTGATGTATGTAACTTTAGGAACACCATAGTATTCAAATTTGCTACCGTCAATCAAGTTGATGAACAAGATCCCTTCATCCATATAGAATTCAGCGATGTTGTTAGATTGAATAATTGCTTCAAACTCTTCTCTGTTTTTCTCAACCGTTTCATTTGCGATACTTACTAAAAAGTGGTATGCTTCAATGATTTCCTTACTTTTAACTTCAGCTTCAGCTTGTTCTTCAGCAGTTGGAAATTTGTCAGGGTGGAATTCTTTCATACTATTTCTGTAGATAGTCTTCAATTCCTTTAATGTAACCGTTTTTGTAACATTCAACAAGTTACGGTAACCAGTGATCTTTTTAGTACTCATAATAAGGTGTAAAAAAAAAGCCATTCTTTAATGAATGGCTTTAGACTTAGTAGCGGGAACAGGACTCGAACCTGTGACCTTCGGGTTATGAGCCCGACGAGCTGCCTACTGCTCTATCCCGCG
>JAGHSS010000197.1 GCA_018065745.1 Candidatus Neoflavobacterium equi
CTTCAAATTCTTCAATCAATATATGGTTTACTTTATTTAAAATATCTTCGTTAATCATTCTTGTATTTCTTTAATATTATAGCTGAATTTGTACCTCCAAATCCAAAAGAGTTGGACAAAGATAATTCAATTTCTTTATCTATGGTAGTGGATACCAAGTTTAAGGTTTGTGCATCTTCATCTGGTTGGTCTAAGTTTATGTTTGGTGCTATGAAATTGTTTTTCATCATTAAAATGGTATAAATGATTTCACTTGCTCCAGCCATCCAACACTCATGACCGGTCATGGATTTTGTAGAACTTACAAAAGGTTTAGAACCAAATACTTGATAGATTGCTTTGGCCTCATTTGCATCTCCAATAGGAGTGGAGGTTGCGTGAGCATTTATATAATCAATCGCTTCAGCTTTTAAATTAGCTTGTTTTAAGGCACGTTCCATGGCTTGTGCTGGTCCTTCTACATTTGGTGTAGAAATATGTCCCCCATTTGAAGAAAATCCATATCCTACCACTTCTGCCAATATCGTTGCACCTCTAGATATAGCAGAATCATAACTCTCTAAAATTAGAGTCGCTCCACCACCACTAGGTACCAATCCTGTGCGGTCTTTATCAAAAGGTCTTGAAGCCTTTGTAGGTTCTGATTGTAAGGTTGAAAAAACCCCCAAACCATCAAAGCTTGCCATGGCATATTTATTGATTTCCTGTGCTCCACCACACACAATCATGTCTTGTAACCCTTGTTTTATATACATATATCCCAATCCCACGGCATGTGATCCACTGGCACAGGCTGCAGAAATGGTCATATTGATTCCTGTCAATTTAAAGATGGTCGATAAATCCATGGTTACTGTAGAATTCATGGATTTGAAAATGGCTCCTGAACCTATCAATTGGGTGTCTTTTTTTTCTCTAACAATGTCCGTTGCTTCAATGACAGCCTTTGATACAGAATCATTTCCATACAAAATTCCCACCTCGTGATTCTCAAAATAAGAGGCATCAATACCTGACTGTTCCATAGCTTCTAAAGTTGCTATATAGGCATATTCAGATTCCTCGCCCATGCTGATGCGTTGTCTTCTGGAAAGTAACTTTTTTAAGTCTGGAGGGGGTACCATTCCAGTCAAAGCAGATTTAAATCCAAACTCCTGACGTTCTGTATCCAACACAATTCCAGATTTTCCACAATACAAAGAATCTTTAACTTCTTGTAAATCAGCACCAATACAAGAATAAATTCCCATACCGGTAATTACCACACGTTTTTCCATGAGCGTTATGAATGTATTCCTCCGTTGATATGAATAACCTCCCCAGTAATGTATGCGGCTTTTTTAGAAGCTAAAAAGCTTACCAAATCAGCAACCTCTTCTGGATTTCCAAATCTGTTAGCAGGTATCTGTTTAACCAATTCTTTTTGATCTAAAGCTGCGGTCATATCGCTGTTAATAAATCCAGGAGCAACCGCATTTACTGTAATATTTCGCTTGGCAATCTCTTGAGACAAGGCTTTTGTAGCACCAATAATTCCCGCTTTTGCTGCAGAATAATTGACCTGACCAGCAGTTCCCTTAGCACCTGAAACAGATACCATATTTATGATTCTTCCATAGCGATTTCTCAACATTTTCTGGATGAAAAATTGAGTTACATGATAAAATCCGTGCATGGATGTGTCAATTACATCATGCCAATCACGTGATTCCATCCACATAAACAGACCATCTCTAGCAATTCCAGCATTGTTGACCAACACTTCTACAATTGCATCTGGATGCTGTGACTCCCAATTTTTTAATACTTCATCTACTTGACTTTTATCAGCGACATCAAATTTTAAAATTTCAGATGTCCCTCCCAATGATGCTATGAGCGCTTGTGTTTCCAATGCTGCTTCCTCATTAGATTGATAATTGATCAATAGGTGATAATTTAATTCTAAAGCTAATTTTTGACAAATTGCCCTTCCAATTCCACGAGATCCTCCGGTAACTAGTGCACACTTTTTCATTTCTGTGGTTATTGTTTTATTAGGTTTTTAAGTTCTTCTAGTTTGGTATATAAAGGCTGATCTGCTACTACTGTAGGTACTAAATTTCGTACCGTGTCATACAGCTCTTTGGATGACGCACTTAAACTATCGCAGCATTTCAATGCATCTACAGCCTGGCAAACGGCTACCAATTGTATGCTGACTACTTCAAAAGTGTTCTCAATTACACGGTTCGCCAACAAGGCCGCATTGGTTCCCATACTTACAATATCCTGGTTGTCATTATTGTTGGGGATACTGTGAACGTACATGGAGGTGGACAAGGTTTGATTCTCTGCTGTTGTAGAGGTTGCTGTAAACTGTGCCCCCTGAAGTCCAAAGTTAAATCCTAAAGTTCCCAAATTTAAAAAAGGAGGGAAGAGGTCATTAATCTTTGGATTCAATAGGTAATTTAGCTGACGTTCAACTAACATACTCATCCTTGTTACTACCAATTTCATCTTGTCCATTTCAAGAGATACGTAATCTCCGTGAAAATTACCGCCGTGATATACATGTTGATCTTCTAGAGATACAATTGGATTATCACTGGCAGAGTTTAATTCTCTTTCCAATACCATGCCAACCTGGTCCAAAGTATCTTTTACTGGTCCCAAAATTTGTGGAACACATCTGATGCTGTAGTACTCTTGTACTTTATCTTGAAATATCTCTTCTTGATTTGTGCCTTGATATAGATGTTCTTCTCTTTTTCTAATGCGCCCACTATCTGAAGTTAAAGTGCGCATCTCTTTGGCAATAAAACGTTGTCCTTCATGAAGTTTAGATGCGTTTAATGCTTCAGAAAAGCTATCGTCATATGCTTGCACTAATTCATTGATAAGAGCCGATATTTTAATACAATAATCTAATAATTTATAGGATTTGTTAAGATTGACCAACCCGATACCTGTCATTGTTGATGTTCCATTCATCAAAGACAGCGCTTCTCTGAGAACAATGCGCAAGGGCTTGATCTGCAATTGCTCAAATACATCCTTTGTCAATTGTCTCTTCCCATGGTACAACACTTCTCCTTCACCAATCACGACCAAGGCTAAATGAGCTAATTGTACTAAATCACCAGAAGCTCCAACGCCCCCATGAGTAAAAATAACAGGGATTATATTGTTGTTTAACAGCGTTTGCATCAAGCGTATTGCATCTTCATGCACACCAGAAAAACCAAGTGATAAAGTGTTTAAACGTGCCATTATTGTAGCTCTGACCATGGTTTCGTCAAGTAATTGACCGGAGCCTGTACAGTGACTTCTAATCAGATTGTACTGCAACTCTAACTGATCCTCTTCTTTGATTTTGTATTGTGCCATCGGTCCAAAACCGGTGTTGACTCCATATATGATCTTATTGGACGCAAAATCTTTTAAAAATTCATGACTCTTACGCACCCTGAGGAAAAGTGTTTCAGGGAGTATTAGTTCGCGTTTTTCTAAAACTACAGCATCAAAGTATTGACGTGTTATGTATTCCGTGTTTGTATTCATAAACAGAAGTTAATTCAACATTTAAATCAAAGTATTGTTTCTATTTTATTAGAAATGTGGCTACTTTTGGACCTTTAAAAAGGCAAATTTAATATAATTTTAATTATTTCATGGGAATACAAGCATTAGAAACTACAGATATATTAATCATCGGAGCAGGGCCAGCGGGTTCTGTTGCAGCTTCCTATTTACAAAGGGCAGGTGTCCAAGTAACTGTAGTGGAACGAACTCAATTTCCAAGAATTGTAGTTGGTGAAAGTTTATTGCCAAGATCTATGGATCATTTTGAAGAAGCTGGACTCTTGGACGCTTTGATAGCTCAGGGATTTGAAAAAAAACCTGGAGCGAGATTTATTAGAGGTAATGAAATATGCATTTTTGACTTCAGTCAAAAATTTGGAACGGGATGGGATTGGACGTGGCAGGCTCCAAGAGCTGATTTTGATTATACCTTGAGTCAAGAATTGCTTAAAATAGGTGTCGATCTTAGATTTAAACACGAGGTAAAAGCTGTTGATATCCAAGAAGATGCTGCTTTGGTAAGTCTGACAAATGACAACGGAGAACCCTATCAAATAAAAGCAAAATTTTTAATCGATTGTAGTGGTTATGGAAGGGTTTTGCCAAAAATGCTTGGATTGGATACCCCATCAAAGTTAAGTCCGCACTCCGCCATATTTTCACATGTTAAAGACAGTAATAGACCAGAAGGTGTTGAGGGAACTCAAATTTCCTTTGATATATTAGAGACTGAGGTATGGTTGTGGGTTATTCCATTTTCAAACGGGAACACTAGTCTTGGAATTGTAGCTCCAACAGACTACATAAATAAGTTAAGTGAAGATCAAGATACCAGAAAAGCATTGGAAAGGGCAATCCAAAAGTCGGATTATTACATCAATAGATTTGGAGATACCACTTTCTTATTTGAACCCATACACCTTAAAAATTATTCTGCTGCTGTGAGCGCCATGTACGGATCAAATTATGCTTTAACAGGTAACAGTGCAGAATTTTTGGATCCAGTATTCTCTTCTGGAGTATGTTTTGCAACAGAATCTGGCCTATTAGCAGCTAAATTAGCGGCAAAACAATTGAAAGGTGAGGCTGTGGATTGGAAAGTATCATATCAAGATTATATGGAACGCGGAATAGCTGTTTTTACTACCTATGTAAAAGAATGGTACACTGGAAATCTTCAAACATTGTTTTTCCATCAGCCAGAAAACAAGGATGTAAAGGATCGAATTTGTGCAATACTTGCGGGATATGTATGGAATGAAGAAAATAATTTTGTTACAAAGCATCACAATATAGTAAAGAATATGGCGCATCTAATTGCACTACAAAACGAAACTAAAATGTAAGAAAAAGGAGTCAACAGCAGTTGACTCTTTTTTTTGTCTTCGTGTATTTTAGTATATCTTGTAGGAGATTGTACCTTATAAACAGTTGTGAGTAGATATAAACAATTGTTGATAACTCTGTAAAGCATTGAAATTACAGCTATTAAAAGGCAATATTGGATCGTAACCAGCTTTTTTAACACTGTACTAAATGTTTAAAACCGGATCTGATGCCTTCAATTGTTTACAATTTTAAAGGGATGTTGATAACTATTAAAGGGGTATTGAAAATCAATGCTTTATCAATTAATAACTTTTGTTGAAAACTTAATATAAAATCTGAAAAGAAAATTTTGTTTGTTCGCTTTTTTTATACAACAAGAATTGATTTCAATTAAACAAGCATAGTTGTTAGTTTTTATAAACAATTTATCAATACAATTAATACGGTTATCAAC
>JAGHSS010000325.1 GCA_018065745.1 Candidatus Neoflavobacterium equi
CTATAAGACTTCCCAAATCTTATGGAAAAAACGCATAATTTCCATCTATAAACACCTTAAACCCACGTCGCTCTTAATGGCCCCATTTGAAAGTAAAAAAGATTATATTTTAGAAAATGACTTTGTAAAACTCATCGCATTAAAAGAATTACATTTTGATGATTTGTTAGAGTTTACAATGAATGAACCAGAGATCTGGGAATATTCAATGGTAAAGGCAAACACACCTGAAAATCTAAAATTTTATCTTAACCGAGCCATGGATGCCAGAGAACAAGAAACAGAATATCCGTTTATTGTTTTTGACAAAGTTCAGAACAAATACGCTGGAGCCACGCGTTTCTGTGACATGAATTTGCCTTTGAAAAAATTGCAAATGGGATATACTTGGTATGGTAAAAAACACCAAGGAACCGGATTAAACAAACACACTAAATTTTTATTGTTGCAGTTTGCCTTTGAACAAATGCAAATGGAACGAGTGGAATTTAGAGCGTATACTGAAAACCAACGCAGCATCAATGCATTGAAAAGTATAGGATGCACCATTGAAGGCGTTATTAGAAGTAATGCTATTGGACCAGATGGTTTGAGAAGAGACACCATGGTGTTGAGCATCTTGAAACAAGAATGGCACGACACAGTAAAAGCCATGTTGGCTGAAAAATTAGAATCAACCATGCCTTTTCCCGTTTTATAAGGCAAACCCATACAAAAAGGCCGTTTAAATCAAACGGTCTTTTTTTTTATGCCTTTTTTAAATTTACACTACATACTATATATAAGAAGCCCGTCGTTTTTATATTAAAATAAGATCCATTATGTCAGTTGAACAATTCAGAAAATTACACCATCAAGAAGAGCCACTACTCCTAGCAAACGTTTGGGATGTGGTGAGTAGAAAACAAGCTGAAGAAGCTGGAGCAAAAGCCGTTGGAACCTCCTCACACGTCATCGCCAATATGTTGGGATATGAAGATGGTGAGAACATTCCCTTTAAAGAAATGTTTTTTGTCATAGAAAAGATCACAAAGAACAGCAACATTCTGGTATCTGCAGATATTGAATCTGGATATTCCATCAACCTCAATGAAGTCGTACTCAATATTGAGCAGCTGATTAAAATAGGCGTTGTTGGAATCAACCTGGAGGACGGCATCGTTAAAGATGGAAAACGAAGCATGGTTGCTGCAGAAAAATTTGCTGAGAAAATTCATTTTATCAAAAAGGAATTGAAAGCAAAAAACATGGATATTTACATCAATGCAAGAACAGATACCTACACAACAAAACACCCTGACGCACTTCAAGAAACCTTGAGACGCGTTAAACTTTATGAGGCTGCAGGAGCTGATGGGATTTTTGTTCCGCTAATCCAGACAGAAAACGACATCAAGGCTGTTGTTGAATCAACAAAATTGCCACTAAACACTTTTGTCACTCCAGACAGCCTGCCTTATGAACAACTAAAAACTTTGGGAGTAAAACGATGCTCAAGCGGTGACAAAGCCCATGCAAAAATAACAACACAATTACAAGAGACCTACCGCAATTTCTGTGTTTCAAAAAATTTTGAAAGTTTATTCAAATAAAAGCTAAAAACATACAATAGAAGAAAGCCGTATGTCGTTATCACGTTATAAGGTTTTTTATATTAATTCAGTTAGTTAATAAAAAAGGGTTTCCAACATTGGAAACCCTTTTTTATTGGTGTTAATTCAATTAAAAACGTAATTTTATATATTATAAGCCTTTACAATATGAATATACTACTCATAGAAGATGACGTGAGATTAAATCACAACCTCCAAAGACTCTTAGAAGAAGCCTCACATCAAGTCACCGCAGTATTTGACGGTAAATCAGGATGCGCATTGGCATTAAACATGCCCTTTGATTTGGTTATAACGGACGTGATGCTCCCAAAAATGGATGGGAAAGAAATGTGTTTACAGATTAAAAAACACAAACCCAACCTTCCTGTACTTATGTTGACTGCTTTGGGAAGTACGGACAATAAAATTGACGGTTTTCACGCTGGAGCAGATGATTATTTGGTCAAACCATTTGAAATTAGAGAATTCATTGCAAGAGTACACGTACTACTCAAACGTTACCACCTCAACACCCCTCCCACTCCTCAGCTGTTTACCTATGCTAATTTATCCATGAACACCGCTACCAAGCAAGTGTGGAGATCTCAAACAGAAATAACACTAACCCCAAAAGAATTTAACCTCCTGCGCTATTTTATGGAACATCCAGAACGGGTATTGGATCGGACTGAAATAGCCACCAAAGTTTGGGATACTCACATTGACACTGGTACTAATTTTATTGACGTGTACATCAATTACCTTAGAAATAAAATAGACAAAGATTATGAACCCAAACTGATACATACTAAAACCGGTATGGGATTTATTTTAAAACATTAAACATGAGATTACAAAAAAGGATTACCTTTTACTTTGTATCCAGCAGCAGTTGTCTGTTGCTCCTCTTTTCAGGTATCATCTATTGGAAGGCTCAAAAAAACAGAACTTCAGAATTTTACAATCTCCTTGAAAGAGAAGCGCTCACTAAGGCTAAATTGAGTTTGGGTACCTCAATTCCCACAGAAACACTTCAAAGAATATATAAAAACAACAGACAGTTCATCAATGAAGTTGAAGTGGCAATTTATAATCGAGAAGAGCAACTGGTCTATCACGACGCTATTGAACTTGATTTTGTAAAAGAAAACATCGCGTTGTTTAGGAAGATTGAAGTTTACAAAAACGTTCGCTTTTTTCAAGATGATTCACAGGTTATTGGTTTTCTATATGAATTTGAACACCAGACCTATTTCATTACAGCTGCAGCACTAGACGCCTATGGCTATGCCAAATTACAGGACTTGAGAACGAACATTCTAATACTCCTTGGCATCACATTTCTCCTGTTATTTAGTATTGGAAAGTACCACTCTAAAAAAATCACGGCTCCGCTGACGCAAATGACTCAAAACACAGCAGAAATTTCAGCAGCCAAACTCAACTTTAGACTGCCCATCCAAACACAACACGATGAATTGACGCAACTGGCACAATCTTTCAATGAAATGCTGGAGCGCCTCCAAACTTCATTTGAATCACAAAAACAATTTATTTCCCACATATCTCATGAAGTGAGAACCCCTTTGGCGGCATTGATTTCAGAAATTGAATTGACACTCAACAAATCCCAAACAGAGGAAGCCTATCAAAATGCATTGAAAAACTGTCTTTCTGATGCCCATAAATTAGTTGTATTGACTAATAATTTATTCCACCTGGCGCAAACACAGGAAGAGGATCAAGAATTAAAGATGGAATGGATAAGGATAGATGAATTAGTTATAGACACCCTCAGTGAACTCATGCAACAGCATCCTCATTTTGAAATCGGCTTGAAGTATGAAGGGAACACAGAAAATGAAAACCAATTAGTAACCAAAGGAAATTCAAGGTTACTACAGGTAGCACTTAGCAACATCATGGAGAATGCCTGCAAATTTTCCAAATACCAACGCTGTGATATCACACTCATACCACATCAAGAGC
This sequence comes from Candidatus Neoflavobacterium equi, assembly GCA_018065745.1. GTDB lineage: Bacteria > Bacteroidota > Bacteroidia > Flavobacteriales > Flavobacteriaceae > Flavobacterium > Flavobacterium equi. Next base: position 3,585 of record JAGHSS010000325.1, read on the forward strand.
ACATTGAAATCAGGTGTACAGATCAAGGCATCGGTATTTCTCCAGATGAGCTTAAAGAAATTACCAAACCTTTTTACAGAGGTAGCAACCAAAACTACACCTTTGGGAGTGGTATTGGATTGGCTTTGACACAAAAAATAATTTTATTACATCAAGGGGAATTAATTATAAACAGCGTTTTGAATGAAGGAACGGAAGTCCTGATTCGGCTAAAAAACAATTATTTAAACACCTAAAACCTATTTCTAATGGGTTTCTAATAACATTCTAAAACCCCTCTAACGGCTTCCTGAAGGAAGCCGTTCTATTTTTGCATCAGTAAAATAATAACCATTTAAATGGAAAACTATGCAAAAATTCACACTCGTTTTTTTAATCCTTCTTCAACTGTCGTGCAAAAAAAAAACAGAACTCTTTACTGAAGATCAACACATCAAATCTGGTGATACGATTAGATTAAATAAATCATCCAATATACTACCACAATTGACCATTACTGAAGTTACACTTTCATCCATACAGAAAGATTTTGAAACCCTTGGTACCGTTCACCCTATCCCAAACCAATATGCAGAAATAGCTGCACCATTTCCAGGTAGGATATTAAAAACCTTTGTAAAATTAGGTCAACAGGTGGCTGTGGGAACACCCTTATTTGAGCTCCACGCACCAGAATACAGCACCTTGCAAAAAGAATTTCTTGATGCATCACAACTTGAAAAATTAGCCCAATTGAATTTTGAAAGGCAAAAAGACCTCTATGCTAACGGGATTGGAATTTTAAAAGATTTAGAGGAGGCAACGACCAATTTAGAAATTGCCAAATTCCAGCATAAAAATGCCAAACTGAATTTAAATCTTTTTGCGCAATTAAAAAACGGAATCTCCTTGGAGCGGGGACTGATTGTGACCTCCCCCATTGCTGGTGAGGTTGTGAGCAACAATCTTGTGATTGGTCAGTATTTGAAAGAAGACGCTCCTGCTGTTCTCCAAATTGCAGCATTGGAAAAACTGTGGATCGTGGCGCAGATAAAAGAAAACGATCTCCAAGAAATCCATGGAGTAACCGTCGCAAACATTAAAACTGCGGCATATGCAAACCAGATTTTTAAAGGAGAAATATTCCATATTAACTCCATTATTGATCCTGAAACCAGGAGTTTGGAGGTCATAATAGCCTTGGATAATAGGGATAAAAAATTAAAGCCAGGCATGTTTACCACCATAAACTTTGAAAAAAATACAGAAAGCGTTAAAACAATCCCCTTAAAAGCCGTACAACAAGGCGCAAATCAGTCCTATGTATACCTTCAAATTGCTCCACTAACATTTGTCAAGAGAAGTATTGAAACCAAAGACCTCAACAACAAATTTACAGAAGTCTTCAACGGTCTGGAAATTGGAGATCAAGTGGTTACCCAAGGGGGCTTGTTTTTAACGGAATTAAAATAAAAAGCAATGAATAGATTACTCGCACTTAGCATATACAAAAGAATACAAGTATTAATCCTTTTCTTATTTCTTTGCCTCTTTGGATATTACTCTTGGAAAAAACTGGCCATAGAAGCATATCCTGACATCGCAGACGTTACCTCACAGATTGTAACCCAAGTTCCCGGTTTGGCAGCAGAAGAGGTGGAACAACAAATTACCATTCCTTTGGAACGCGTCATCAATGGATTGCCTGGGATGCACGTGATGCGCAGTAAAAGCACCTTTGGACTTTCCATGATATCCATTGTTTTTAAAGATGGTGTGGATGATTATTGGGCAAGAATGCGCATTCAAGAAAGGTTAAACGAGGTGGAATTGCCTTATGATGCCGTTCCGGGATTGGATCCACTAACCTCCCCAATTGGAGAAATATACAGGTACATCATCACCTCAGAAAAAACAGACCTGCGCACCTTGACAGACCTGCAAAATTTCACCATCATACCAAGGATTAAGCAAGTCTCAGGGGTTGCTGATGTAACCAACTTTGGTGGAATTACCACCCAGTTTCAGGTTGAAATACTACCTGAAAAATTAAATGAATACCATCTAGATCTCAATCAAGTCATTGAAGCCGTTGAAAACAACAATCAAAATGCTGGAGGAAGCATCCTCAACAGAGGAGATCTTGGTTATGTGGTAAGAGGTATTGGTTTGATAAAAACGTTGGAAGACTTAGAACATACCCAAATCACTACTATCAAAAACACACCAATTGTTCTTAAAGACGTTGCCAAATTGACTTACGGCAATTTGGAACGCAAAGGAGTGATGGGCTATTCTGATCAACAACTGCAAATTTCTGACGGTATTGAAGGTATTGTATTGTTGCTCAAAGGAGAAAATCCGTCCGCAGTTTTGGAGGGCATCCAAGAGGCAGTCGCAGATTTAAATGACCACATACTGCCAAACGGAGTACAGATACACACATTCATGGATCGCACTTCATTGATTGAAACCACATTGGAAACCGTTTCCCATACCTTAATTGAAGGTATTGCTTTGGTGATCCTAGTGTTAATTATCTTCTTGGGCAGCTGGAGAGCAGCCTTGTTGGTTGCCATTACCATTCCCGTCTCCTTGTTAATTGCATTTATCCTGATGTATTTTACAGACATTCCTGCCAATTTGTTATCACTTGGAGCCATTGACTTTGGAATTATTGTAGATGGAGCGATTGTCATGATGGAAACCATTTTAAAGAAGCGGGAAAGCGAACCATCAAACAAATTCAAACAAAGGCAGATCATCACCTTGACAGAAAAAGTAGCCAGACCCATTTTGTTTGCCACATTGATCATCATAACAGCATACTTACCCTTGTTTGCCTTTGAACGTGTAGAGAAAAAACTATTTACTCCCATGGCATTCACCGTTGGCTATGCTTTAATTGGCGCCTTGGCAGTTGCCTTGTTTGTCATCCCTGGGTTGGCTTTTATGATGTACAGAAAACCGGTGAAAATATACCACAACAGGTGGTTGGAGCGCTTGAATAATTCATACGTCAACCAAGTCACCTCTATATTAAAAAAACCAAAGAAGGTCTTTTTACCTTTAATAATACTCTTGCTAATCACTGTTGGATTGTCCAAAAAAGTTGGTAAAGATTTCTTGCCCCATCTGGATGAAGGATCCATTTGGTTACAGGTTCAGGTACCGTCTGGGATTTCAATTGAGAAGTCAAAAGAGTTGAGTGATTCTTTGAGGGCACGCACCTTGAAACATCCAGAAGTCACCTATGTTATGGTTCAAGCAGGGCGAAATGACGACGGTACAGATCCATGGACAGCTTCTCACTTTGAAGTATCCATTGGAATCAAACCGTATCACACTTGGGAATCAGGAAAAACAAAAGATGATTTAATTCATGAATTGGCACGCACTTATGAAAGCATGCCCGGGTTCAACGTCAGTTTTTCTCAGCCGATGATTGATGGCGTCATGGACAAAATAGCCGGAGCTCACAGTGAATTGGTAGTCAAAGTCTACGGACCTGAATTTGATGAAACCAGAAGAATAGCACAAGAAGTTTTAGAAAAACTCAAAACAATTGATGGAGCTGTGGACTTGGCATTGGATCAAGAACCACCACTTCCACAGTTGCAAATCATTGCCAACAGAGACAAGATGGCACAGCACGGCATCCAGATGTCTGATGTTTCTCAATTGTTGGAAATTGGGATTGGCGGTAAGGCGGTATCAAAAGTATTTGTTCAAGAGAAATTTTACGACATCACCTGTAGGTTTATTGAAAGGAGTAGAAACACCCCAGAAGCTATAGGGAATTTAATGATTACCGCATCCAGTGGAGCTAAAATCAAACTCAGTCAAATTGCTGACATACAACTAAAAACAGGAGAGAGCACCATTACCAGAGAAAAAAACAAAAGACACCTCACGGTAAAATTAAATGTTAGAAACACAGATTTAGGAACGTTGCTTCAACAGGCAAAAAAAGTTATAGAAGAGGAAATAACTTATGATCAACAGCAGTACAGCATCGCTTGGGGAGGACAATTTGAAAATCAGGAAAGAGCATACAGCAGACTTGCGTTATTGATTCCCATAACCTTGGGATTGATGTTTATACTGCTCTACATCGCTTTTGGAAAGTTTAGACAGGCGTTGCTTTTAATTTCCATAGTTCCACTGGCTTTATTTGGAGGCATGTTGGCTTTGAACATCCGTGGGATGAGTCTCAATGTATCCTCAGCCGTTGGCTTTATAGCACTTTTTGGAGTTGCCATTCAAAATGGGGTGTTGATGATTTCCTATATCAATCAATTAATCAAGGAACAAATCCCTTTAAAACAGGCCGTGATATACGGGTGTAAGAATCGGTTTAGACCGGTATTGATGACTGCAACTGTTGCCATCTTAGGCTTGCTTCCCGCTTCCTTAGCGACTGGAATTGGCTCTGATGTGCAGCGCCCATTGGCAACAGTCATTGTCTATGGATTGCTCTTTTCAACCTTTATCACACTTTTTGCCTTACCTGCATTATATTATATGATGGAGTTCAAATGGGGAGATCGTTTTAAAAATAAAACACAAGAATAAAAATGAAATCTATTACAATATATATATTGCTAATTTGCTTTATGATTATAGGCAACTGCAATGCACAGGAAAACGACGAACAAGGGAGTAGATTCATAGATGTAAAAACGTATGTTCAATTGGTACTTGAAAACAACAAAACCCTATATGCAGAAAAGTATGAAATAAAAATTGCAGACGCCAATTTGGAACTTTTAAAACCAATCCCAGATCCAGAGTTTGCCATTTCAGGTTTTGACAACCAAGAACATCATTTAAAAATGGGACAAGGATACAATGCCTCATTGGAGTGGTTAATGGAAACCGGTGGAAAGCGAAAAGTCAGAAAGGAGCTTGCAAAAACGGGACAACAATTGGCACTTCAAAATTTAAACAATGAAATGCGGTTATTCAAAGCAGCAGCCAAAACCTTGTTTTATGAAACCGTCCTTGCGGAGGAAAACCTACAAGTAAGTTGGAATTCATACCACATCATCAAAGAATTGGCACGCATGGACAGTCTGCGGTATTTAAAGGGTAGTGCCAGCAAAATGGAAGCCCTGCAAAGCAAACTGGAATCAGAAATACGTTGGAATGAATGCATGGAAAAACAAGCAGTAAGAGACGTCTTGTTGCAGGAGATGGTCACCCTTGCGGGCTTAGATACAAATACTGAACTGAAAAGACCTCTAATTTCCTCACCCCAATTTCTGTTGCCGTTCAATTTAGATCAAGCCATAGCGCAAGCCTTGGAAAAGCGATCTGATTTTAAATTTAGTCAGTTAAAGCACAAAGAGAGCAACCAAGAATTACAACACACAAAAGCAGAAAGAGCGACAGACATTACCTGGAGTATTGAACACACGTTCAACACAGAATCGCGGAACGACATTGGGGAAACACCCCAATTCAGAACAACCGCTTTGGGGGTTCAAATCCCTTTAAAATTTTCCAATTTCAACAAGGCGGCCTTAAAAATTGGCACAGCACAAATTGCACAAAGTCAAATTTTAGAAAATCAGGTCAAGTTGGAAATCACTGCAGAAGTAAAAAATGCTTTTGTCAGGTATGAAAATGCCCAAAAGCGTATGCAGCAGTTGGACGACCATTTTCTTCAGGAAGCACGACAAATTTTGGACGCTAAGAAATACAGTTATCAACGGGGTGAAGATTCCCTTATGGAAGTGTTGTTTGTACAAAATACATACAATGAGATGCAGCAATTGTTTAATGAAACAAAATACAATTTGATTCAATCTCAAATCAATTTAGAAAAAGCGATTCAAATCCCGTTGTTTTAAAAAATAAAAGCCCAAGCAATAGTGCTTGGGCTTTATTTATATCAAATCACTTTAACGTGCGTATTTTAAAATTCGCTCAACAAATCATAATCTTGAGCACCAACGATGATGGACACCGTTTGCCATGGTAAGTTTTGTTCCTCAGCAACTAATTTTGCCTTTAAAAACAATTCTTGCAAACGCATGATCACCAAGTATTCCGTCCATTCTGAAGCCTCAAAGTAATGCTGATCACGGTGCAATTCCTCTTCCATGAAACGTTCAAAAATCTCTTGTAAGCTTTCAAATCCTTTGATGCGCATTTTGTGTTCAGAAGCGTAGTCATAATCCTCTTCCCAATCCTTATTGTCCGTATTCAAATACTCCTCAAAGGCAAAAAGTTCTATATACCAGTTTTTGAATTCCATCGTGAAAGCATTCATAGAAGCATAAATGGAAGTTACATCCAATTCTTCATCTGCCACAGCATAAAAATCGCTGATATAACGTACCAAAGTGGGTACGTGATGCAACAAATCTTTACCAATAATGTCGTGGAATTCTGTTGTTGGAATCAATTTCAATTGTTCCTCAGCCATCACAATTGCCTCAGGTAAATTCCCAGATGCAACCAGTTGTTCTATATCTTGTAGTGTGTTCATTTCAGTTGTATTAGGATTAGGTATTGATTTCCAAGTCTGAGATATAATCTTGGTATTCATAGAAGAAATACTCAAAAGCACTCATTTTTTCATTAAAGAAATCAAATATTTTTGGCCATGTTGCTTTATTATTGACACAAACGCCATCTGTTTCAACCCAGATTTTACTGATCAATTTTCCACTTGGCAAATAAAAATCTTTTTCAAATACCGCATCAGGCAAGTGTTCCTCATGTAAAATGGTTTTCAGCGATTCCATTTTCTCAAAGTAAATCTTGCGCTTCTCATCGTCCTTACATTCTATATTCATGGATACTTGCGCCATTTTATTATCTACATAAAATTTCAAAGTCACATCCTTGATTTTAGTGTTGTACAGCAACCACTCTCTTGGATATTCCTTTGCGAATTCAATCCAAAAATCTTTCTTAATCTGCAAAGCCTCTTCTTTACTAAACATTTTTTACGTAAATTTATATATATTAAAATGGTGTCTATGGAATTTAATCAAATCACAAAGAATATTGCAAATTTAGAAAAACTTGAACTAACTTCCACACATTCTCACCAGAAGATGACCCCTAAAGAGCGTCAATTGGCATTAGAAAACATCAATTTAGATAAAACCGCTTACAGAGAGGCCGCCGTTTTGATGCTTTTATATCCAAAAGACCATCAGGCGCATTTGGTTTTGATGGTTCGCAGTAAATATCCGGGCGTTCACTCCAATCAAATTTCCCTTCCTGGGGGCAAAAAAGAAAGTTTTGATACTGATTTGCGTCAAACCGCCCTGCGTGAGACCTTTGAAGAAGTGGGCATCCCCAGTGAAAACATACAATTAATCCGGGCGTTTTCTGAGGTTTATGTGCCGCCAAGCAATTTCATGATCCACCCTTTTTTGGGAATTTCCACCCAGCCGTTGACCTTCACCCCTGATGTGCGGGAGGTGCAAACCATTATTGAAATGCCTTTGGCCGTTTTGTTAGACGATTCAAATATTTCCTCCCAAAATTTAAGCACTTCTTATGCAAAAATGGCTCAAGTTCCTTATTTTAAATATCAAGATTATGTCATTTGGGGAGCTACCGCCATGATTTTGAGCGAATTAAAAGATATGCTTCTGAAATTAGAAAATTAAGCAAAATTGTTAACTTTGCATCTTGCTTAAATATTAAAATTATGGGATTAATTAAAAGAAATCCTTTTGGACATATCAATTTTATCAAGCGTTGGTTGGTTCTTATTTTTGGAGTAGCAACGCACAAGAGATACAAAGGTTTTAACAGATTAAATATTGAAGGTTCTGAAGTTATCAGAAGCCTACCACAGACAAACGTACTATTTATTTCCAATCACCAGACTTATTTTGCAGATGTCGTGGCCATGTTTCACGTCTTCAATGCGAGTTTGAAAGGTCAAGAAAACAACATCAAAAACGTTTGGTATTACCTGTGGAATGCCAAAAGAAATTTATACTACGTTGCCGCTAAAGAGACCATGCAGAAAGGCATTTTGCCTCGTCTAATGGGATATGTTGGCGCCATAACTGTGGAGCGCACCTGGAGACAAAACGGCCAGGATGTCACAGAAAAAAAGGCTGTGAATGTCAACGACACTGAAAATATTGGCATCGCTTTGGAGGACGGTTGGGTCATCACCTTTCCGCAAGGGACCACAAAATCTTTCAAACCCGTGCGCAAAGGAACCGCTCATATCATCAAAAATCACAGACCGATTGTTGTCCCGATTGTTATTGATGGCTTCAGAAGATCTTTTGACAAAAAAGGGTTGCGCCTCAAGAAAAAGGGAATTTTGCAGTCCATGGTCATCAAAGAGCCGTTGGACATTGACTATGACAACGACAGCATTGATGACATCGTTGAAAAAATTGAATACGCCATTGAGCAGCACCCCTCCTTTTTGAAAGTCATTCCCGTGGAGCAACAAGCAGAAATGGAGAAGTTGAATAAAAAGAGAACCTGGGAAGAATATTAGAATTTTTTGGGCGTTACCCTCCGGGTCGGGCTGTCCGCTATATCTTTTAGACAGGAGGCTTCGTGCCTCAGCACCTGTCCAAAAGGATGCCGCTCCCATCCCTAACGCAAGTCCAGAGAACTGCTTTATATCATACAAAAAAACGAGCCTGAATATTTCAGACTCGTTTTTTTTATGTTCTATTTATTGTTTTTAACAGTGATCCAACGCGAAAAATACTCCGTACTTCGTTGGGTGTTGTGCTGCATAATTTGTCCTATAAAATTGTTGTTTCTCACCGTTGCCAAATCTTGACGCAAATTTAAAATTCGCTCAGCCAAAGCAGGTAAAAATACCGCACCATCATAGCGGGCTTCAATCAGTGTTTTTCCATGTTGCTGCATTTTTTCATAGGCAGCAACCTCTGTGTATAATGAAATTGCAGAAGCTATAAATTCCTGCGCACCATCCACCACATAGCCGTTCCACGGCAAATCACCCTGCATCGCTTCAGCCCCAACCGTCGTGGTTACACTTGGAGTTCCCACCAGCATTGCTTCATAGAGTTTTCCCTTAATCCCTGCTCCAATCTGAATGGGAGCCAACAAAACACGCGCATCAGACAATACCGTCAACGCATCCTCAGCACGTCCATGAACTAAAAATCCAGACGCCTCATGGTGCAGTTGCTTAAGCTTGTCAGGAGGATATGCCCCATATATGTGCAATTTCGCTTCAGGCAACGCCTTTCTGATACTGCTCCACACCTCCTCTTTCAAATACCTAACGGCATTCCAATTGGGTTCATGCAGAAAGTTGCCAATGAATACAAAGTCCTTTTTAGCCTCATAGGGCATAAAAGGTTTTTGAAAAGCAGTGGAAAGATCAGTGACAAAAGGCAGGTAAAAAAACATTTCCTGAGGCATTTTAAACTGTTTTTCCAACAATTGCATTTCAAACTCAGAGATGATTAACGTCAAATCGCAGCGGTACATACTCGCCAGTTCTCTCTTGGCTGTATCAGAATACAAATCAGTCAATTCAAACGGACGTTTTTGCTTTGCAGCGGCCTGTCTGGCCAAACGCAGACTGTGAAAATCTTCTGTATCTAAAATACGGAATGCCTGCGGACATTGAGCTGCCACCCGCCATCAAAATTGTTCCTCCACCATAAACCGATCAAACACCACCACCTCCGGATTCAGTGCTTTGACAAAATCATCAAAACCATCAGCGTTCAGTTCAATCACGTGAGACTCAATTCCCATAGCGGTTAGATCTTCTGCATAAACACTTTGCAAACATGTACTTGCATAGTGAATTTGATACTGTTGCGACTGAAAAAATTCAATCAATTGTTTCATGCGGGTTCCCGCAGCAGACGACTTTGGTTCTAACCAAACGTTACTCAATACTAAAAGCGTTTCCATACCCAAAAGTACTTCCTAAATAGTATATTACCAAAAAAGAACGTATTTTTGGCCTTCAAACACTTGTTATTATGTTAGGTTTAAAATTAGCGACAGATCCAAGATGGGTCAACATTGTGGAATCAAATATTGAAGAGATATTGACAGATCACGCTTGGTGCGAACAAAAAGCTGCATACAATGCCATGCACATCATTGTGAACAATTCTGAAAAGCCAGAATTGGTAGCAGAGATGATCAAAATTGCCAGAGAAGAAATGGAACACTTTGAGATGGTACACAACATCATACAAGAGCGCGGTTTGAAATTGGGTAGAGATCAAAAGGACGACTACGTCAGTGATTTGATGAAGTTTGCCAAAAAAGACGGTTCCAGAAACGACGTTCTTATTGAACGCCTTTTATTTGCTGCTTTGATTGAAGCCAGAAGCTGTGAACGTTTTAGAATATTATCACAAAACATCAAAGATCCCACATTGGCTAAATTTTACCATGATTTAATGGTCAGTGAAGCAGGACACTACACCACATTCATCAAATTTGCAAAACAGTACACAGAGAAAGTTGACGTGGACAAACGTTGGAATGAGTGGTTGGTTTATGAAGCAGAGATCATGAAGAAATACGGCAAAAAAGAAACTGTTCACGGGTAGTTTACTAAAGGAAATATCTTCACATATAATTAAAATAGCCCTGTAGAACAGGGCTATTTTTTTAGGAATATATTTGACTTTAAAATTTTATGTTATTTCTGAAATCCTCATATTAAAAATAACTAGAC
>JAGHSS010000339.1 GCA_018065745.1 Candidatus Neoflavobacterium equi
CATTAAATATGAGTGACTTTAATATTTTATGGGTTGACGATGAAATTGACCTATTAAAACCACATATACTTTTTTTAGAAAACAAAGGCTACAAAATAACCAAATCCAACAATGGACAAGATGCCATTGATTTATTCAAGACAAATAATTTTGACTTGGTGATGTTAGACGAAAACATGCCAGGACTTAGTGGCTTGGAAACTTTGTCAGAAATAAAAGAACTCAAAAGCGCTACACCCATAATTATGATCACCAAAAGTGAAGAAGAATTTATTATGGAAGAAGCTATTGGTGCCAAAATTGCAGACTATCTGATCAAACCAGTAAATCCAAATCAAATATTGTTGAGTCTAAAGAAAAATTTAGATCACAGCAGATTGATCTCCCAAAAAACATCCCTTGACTTTCAAAAAGAGTTTAGAAACATCTCTTTGGAATTGGCGCAAGTAGATACGTATGAAGAATGGGTTGAACTGTATAAAAAATTGATTTTTTGGGAAATGCAACTTGAGAGTATCAAGGATCAAGGGATGGTTCAAATTTTGGAAAGTCAAAAGACAGAAGCTAATTTTAAGTTTGGTAAATTCATTGAGAAAAACTATGAAAATTGGTTTACTGAGAATGCAGATAAACCGGTTCTTTCACATGAAATATTCAGAAAATATGTAGTCCCGTCATTGAGAAAGGACGACAAACCTGTTATGTTCATCGTCATCGATAATTTGAGATACGACCAATGGAAATCATTTGAGTCAGAAGTTCAAAACTATTACAAGCTGGAAGAAGAACACGCCTATTATTCCATACTACCCACTGCAACCCAATATGCAAGAAATGCGATATTTTCTGGATTAACTCCGCTTGAAATGGAAAAAAAACATCCGGAATATTGGAAAAATGACGTTGAAGAAGGTGGTAAAAACTTATATGAAAGTGAATTTCTTCAAGAGCAATTGAAAAGATTGCGCATGGACATTAAACAAGAATATTATAAAATCACAAACCAAAAGGACGGCAAAAAATTGTTGGATAATTTCAATGCCTTAAAAGCAAATAAATTAACAACGGTTGTCTATAATTTTGTTGACATGATCTCTCATGCAAAGACAGAAATGGAAGTCATCAAAGAACTTGCTTCTAATGATAAAGCCTACCGTTCTTTGACCTTGAGTTGGTTCATAAATTCACCGCTGATAGAATTGATCAAACTGGCGCAAAAAAATGGTTTCAGATTGATATTGACTACAGATCACGGAACCATAAATTGTAAAAATCCTTCAAAAGTCATTGGAGATAAAAACACTTCTTTGAACCTGAGATATAAGACGGGTAAGAGTTTGACCTATGAAGACAAGGAAGTTTTTGCAATCAAAGATCCCAAGAAAGTAGGCCTTCCTAGCATCAATATGAGCAGCTCCTATATCTTTGCTAAGAATGATTTATTTTTAGCCTATGTCAACAATTTCAATCACTATGTCAGCTATTATAAAAATACCTATCAACACGGTGGAATTTCCTTGGAAGAAATGATCATTCCCTTCCTTATATTTGAGCCAAAATAAATATATTTGACAAAATAAATGTACTCTTATGGAAATGATTTTTTCGCTTGAAGAAATAGATGCAGTGGCAAAGACAGTTGTGGAACATTTATCACAGAAAGTTGTCCTTTTTCACGCGGATATGGGCGCTGGTAAAACCACTTTGATTAAACATATAAGTAAGCAATTGGGAATTGACGACATGACGTCAAGCCCTACCTTTTCTATTGTCAATGAATACAGAGCAACTAATGGAACCCAGGTGTTTCACTTTGATTTGTATCGTTTAAATTCTGAAGAAGAGGCTTATGATTTTGGTATAGAAGAATACCTGTATTCAGGGGAATGGTGTTTCATTGAATGGCCAGAAAAAACCCCAAATTTAATTCCTAATGAACACCAACAAATCAATTTGACGGTGCTTCAAAACGGCAAGAGAAAACTAACTTTATTTTAATTGAATTTATACTATGTCCTTTTCATCATTTGCAGCTGGATTTCTTCCTTTGGAAGAAAAATTGGAAATCATACGTTCTAAAAGCAATCTATATATAGGAATTCCAAAAGAAACCTCCTATCAAGAAAAGAGAATTGCTCTGACTCCTGACAGCGTGCAAACTATGATTGCTCATGGACATCGAGTACTGATTGAATCTGGTGCTGGATTAGATGCAACTTTTGAAGATGCAGATTATGTAAAAGCTGGAGCAGAAATTACTAAGGACACTGCTAAAGTACTTGGTTGTCCCATTATTTTGAAGATTGAACCGTTGACACTTTCAGAAATTGAACATGTACAACCCAAATCAATCGTCATTTCAGCTATTCAAATAAAAACCCAATCTAAGGGATATTTTGAAAAAATCGCTCAAAAGAAAATAATCGCTTTGGCTTATGAATTTATTCAAGATACAGATGGTTGCTATCCCTGCGTACGTGCTTTAAGCGAAATTGCGGGTACAGCATCCATATTGATTGCATCAGAACTCATGATAAACAATCCAGTTGCCAGAGGCATGCTGTTAGGTAATATCACGGGGGTAAGACCAACTGAAGTTGTGGTTTTAGGCGCGGGAACTGTAGCGGAATACGCTGTTAAAACGGCCTTGGCCTTGGGGGCATCTGTCAAAGTTTTTGACAATTCCATAACCAAATTGAGAAGATTACAAAATAACATCAACCAACGCATATACACATCAACCCTTCAGGAAAAAGCACTTTTAAAAGCGCTGATGAGATGTGATGTGGCCATTGGCGCGGTTAGAGGACAAAACAGAGCTCCAATTGTCGTGACGCAAACCATGATGGAACACATGAAAAAAGGAGCCATTATTGTAGATGTCAGCATTGATACGGGTGGCTGCTTTGAAAGTTCAGAAATCACAACGCACGACCATCCCTTTTTCATCAAAAATGACGTCATTCACTATGGAGTACCCAATATTCCTTCAAGATATGCACGCACTTCTTCCATGTCAATCAGCAATATGATTGAACCTATACTTTTGGAAATTGCTGAAAATGGTGGGGTAGAAAATTCCATCAAACACAATCCAGGAGTTCGTGAAGGGGTTTATTGCTATTATGGAATCATGACAAAGAAATCTATAGCTGATTGGTTTGAACTGAATTATAGAGACATCAATTTAATCGTATTCTAAAATAAATACGTAATTTTGCAAAAAAAATAATAATGAAATTTACACAACGTCTAGCATATTATTTATTCGGACTTTTATTTGGTGGGATTTTCGTTTACTTCTTGTTGAACAAAAAAGGAACGGAATCTTTTTGCTACTTGCCAAATTGTCGCGTTTTAAAAGACATTAGAAACAAACCATACCACGTGTCTCCAGAAGCACAAAACACCTTAAAAGAAGGTTGGGTAGCCCAAGAAGACATTAAAAATTCTCTTGAATTTGGTGATGTAGATTTTTCTAAGAGTAATTTGCCTATGGAAAACGGTAAGTTATACACCATTGAAGGTAGAAATGCTGCCAATCAAGACATCATTATTGAAATGATCAATTACAAGGATAAGGTTGTATTGAAAAGCGTTACTAAAAAATAATTTTCTATCTCAATAGAATGCCCCCAAAAGGTTCTTACTTTTTGGGGGCATTTTATATTTATTTCTACGCTTATTAAATCCTATTATTCAATCGCAGCTCCGTTGGCATCAGTTGTCAATACATCTGTCATATAATCAAAGAAGGGTTGCAAGGCTAAAAAACCACGAATAACCTGCTTTGCAAAATCAGGTTTCAGTATCTCCTCATCTGTATAAAATTTCATGGCTAAAAATTGTTTGTGTCTCAACAAGTCAATAGCTTCATGCTCTTTATCAAATCCCTTTGGTGCCGTTTTTAATTTATCTCCACTCAAAACGCCAAATTCTGAAACAAAATCAGGATGTGCTAATATAGCTCGGAGTTCACTTGGATCTCTAGCTATGTCTTTTCTGATACGCAACAGATCTGCTGCGTCTGGTTCCCAAAATCCACCGCCAACAAAACTGTGCCCTCCAGGTTCAATATTTAAATAATACCCACCTCTCAATTTGGGCTTACTTCTGGCAATGTGAAGTCCAAAATAATTTTTATAAGGAAGTTTGTTTTTAGAGAAACGTACGTCTCTGTAAATTCTATGTATGTGTATGGGTGCCAAATCATCGTGCATTTCCATCTCTTCATAAATAGATCTGAAAAAATCTTTTACATCTCCAAAAACACGATCAAATACTGGCTTTTGATCTGCAAACCAAACTCTGTTGTTATTTTCTTCCAAAGCTTGCAGAAATGTCAGGCTTTCTTTGTTTAACTTTTTCATATATATTTTTTTATTTCAGACCATTTGGCCTTTTTTTCTTGATAAGGCATGCGTGCATATACGCCACTAGTGGACGGCATGGTTAAGTAGGTAATTTCACTTGAATGTTCCATTTTTTTAAAATACAATTTGGATGCGTTGGCACTTGAAAATACAACTGTTTTAAGCTCCTTATATTGCCTTAACAAAGCTGGAATGTCGTTGTATAGAATATTAGATATTGAAGTATCCAAACTCCCCTTTCGCTCGCAACTTTTAATGACATCCCAAAGTCCAATGTGATGTTTTTTCAATACCAAAAGACGATCCTGATACCCCAACTCCGGGTCTGTTTCTAATATTTCAGACATTATTTGCCAAAATTTATTTTGCTTATTCCCATAATAGGCCACCTCACTCAAGGAAATTTCACTTGGCATTGTACCCAATATCAAGACTTTAGCATCTGATGCAATAATTGGAGGTAAACCATGTATCATATTTAAATTTTTGAAAACAGCTCAAAATTCCCATTTCCTTCCCAATTCTCACTTTACTTTTGATCCATAATTAAAAAGAAAGATAATGAATAAGATTGTTGCATTAGGAATCTTTACCGCTTTGAGTTTTAATATCAACGCTCAAACTGCTGATACTACAAAATTACAAAATATAAATAACTTAAAATCTGATCAGCTCGATCCAAAAGAACTTGCTGTTAATCCATTAAAAGACACCAATGAATTGCCTTTGAAAATTCATCACGCTGAGCCTTTGTACATTGATTTAATCAGAGATTTGGGCGCTAGAAAAGGTGAAAAAGAATTTAATGTAGGTTTTGGAGTTGCTGACAAAAAAACACATTATGAATACAACGGTTTCATTGAATATGAGTTTGCGGTAGCAGATCGTTTGGGGTTGGAAATTGAAGTGCCATTCAGCTTTAACAAAGCAACAGATGGTTTCACTGGAGCGATACCTAACAACAAAATAGAAGGGTTGAAATTAGCAACCCAATACACCTTTTTAGTTTCTGAAAAATACCAAACATCATTGGCTATTGGATACATACACGAATTTGAATTTCAAAGTTTTAAAACCATGAAACATCAAAACAAAGTGTTTGAAGGCATGTCTTTAAATCCTATTTTTATAGCAGCTAAAAAATGGGGTGATTTCCACACCTTGTTGTATACAGGTCCTGTGTTTGAACAAAGCTTTGAATCTAAAAACATGAAAACTTCAGGTTTGGTCAACTTCAGTTTACACTATGTTATTCCAAATACAAAACATTTCTTGGGGCTTGAAAACAATATGGAAATTCACGGGGATCGTTTTGAATATGTTTTAAGACCACAATTTAAAATTTCTTTACAAGACAACTTAGCGATCGGATTTATGGCTGGAGTTCCCTTAAAAAGTCAAGACATGAAAATGGATTGTATGACCCGTGTGATTTGGGAACCTAATTTTTAATTTGCATTTACATTTACATACTACGTATAAAACAGTTAGAGAAGCAA
>JAGHSS010000093.1 GCA_018065745.1 Candidatus Neoflavobacterium equi
TATGCAGGTGCAACCCTTGGGAACAACCTATTCTTAATCCCGATCAATGGATTTGTAGAACTTTTGATTTTCTCGATCTTCTTTTTGGAATCCTCCAATTATTTGCCATTTTACAAAAACAAATACTGGATGATCCTCGTCGCTGCCTGTTTAGCACTTACAGTTTATGAGGTAATTGACATATTCACCAGTACATTTGAAAATTTCAAATCGTCGTCAAGAATCATCATGACCCTTTTCATCGTGTTGTTCTCGGTCTATTATTTTGTTTACAATATTTTAAAACAAAAGAAAATTATCAAAACCAATTTCTATCTTTATTCGGGGATTTTACTTTATTTTTCAATGATTTTAGTAATTTTCTTACCCATAGATTTTTTGATACACGACGAAACCGGACTTAAATATTATTTTTGGTTTGCTAACAATATCATTAGTTGCATTTTTTACACCTTTTTAATAGTCTCTATATGCACAAATGGCAAAACTCAACAGACATTGCACAAGGCTTAGCCATCGTTTTAATCGTTGTTATCGTCCTTGTATTGTCGTTTATTATCTTGGTTCGCGAAAATATCCAACGCATGAGCCGAGCTAAATTGGAAGAAGAAAAATTAAATTTAGAGCATCAACAAAAGCTTCTTGAAACCAATATAATGGTGCAAGAGCAGGAGCGCACACGCATTGCGGCAGACATTCACGACATCTTGATCGGTAAGTTAACCGTCCTGAAAATCAAAAATGAAATTGCCTACGACCAGCAAGAAATAGACGATCTCCTCAAAGAATCGATCTCCATTGCCCGCAGATTTTCTCATGATTTGAGTCTGCCGATGTTGAAATATACAGATCTTGAACAACTCATTGCAGACCTCGTCGTTTCCTGGCGTTTGCTGTTTAAAATAAATTATAAAAGTGACATTCGTTCCACCATCGTTTTGTCTGACAACGTCAAGGTTCAGCTCACCAGAATCCTGCAGGAACTCATCACAAATATGGTCAAACACGCAGGGGCAACCACCGTTCAAATTCACCTCAGACACACTGATCGTTACCTTTTTCTCTATGTAAAAGAAGACGGTAAAGGATTTGATGTTGTGAATCAAAACAAAGGTTTAGGCCTTAAAAACATAGAATTTAGAATCAAATTAATTAACGGTACGCATAAATTGAAATCAAAAATAGGGAAGGGGACTTCTTATTTATTTGCTATTAACAATTCAGATTTTAATAAATTATGAAGCATACAAACATTGCAATAGTTGATGACGACTCCTTAATTGTGAACCTACTTCACAGCTTTCTCCACAGCCAAGACGGCATTGAAGTCCTGGAATCATTCAACGACGGCAGAGAGTTCATAGAGTGGCTAAACCACAACACACGCCAACCAGACGTCCTGCTCCTAGACATGAAAATGCAAGGCATGGACGGCATTGAAGTAGCCACCCACCTCAGAAATCAATTCCCAGAAATCAAAATCATCGTCATCTCCTCACATTATCAATTGTCCTTCCTTGGATTTATGAAAATGACAGGTGTTTCCGCTTTTTTACCCAAGGGGATTTCCCCAAAAGAATTGGTACAAATAATAAAAAATGTGGACAATAATGGCTTCTATTTTCTTGAGGACCAAAAAAAATTGATAAAGGAAGAATTGACTGTTAAAAACCCCAAGACCGTTTTGGATCTTGGCAGTGAATTGTCCTCCAGAGAGCTGGATGTGTTGCGCCTGTTGTGTCAACAAAAAACTGCCAAAGAAATTGGTGAAAATCTCTTCATCGCCCAACGCACTGTTGAAGGACACAAAAACAATTTATTTATCAAAACCGGAGCCAAAAATGTCGCTGGCCTCATCATATATGCCATCCAACACGCGGTAATCAATATTGAAGATTTGTCGTTTGTTTAAAAGCAGGGCGTTCTTTTTCCGCTCCGCTCCAAAAGCCGGGCTGTACGCTGTATCTTTTGGTCGGCAGCGCCTTCCAAAAGGATGCCGCTTCCATCCCTAACGCGCGTTGCCAGCATGCAAAGACTGCATATTCCAACGCTTTACTCATGTAATTTTTTATACTTTTTATCGCGTTTTACTACAGGATATGCCAACGAGAATACGTTCAATTAAAACCTGTAAAT
>JAGHSS010000307.1 GCA_018065745.1 Candidatus Neoflavobacterium equi
GAAATATTTATAGTATTTTCTCAGCACCAAAAAGATCAATGTCGTTGCCGCCATAGAATTTGATGCATGACCAGAGAAGAAACTAAATGATTTTCTGGTGATTATAATTCGGAGTTGATCACTAATAGCATCTGTATTGATTGGTCTTGGTCTTTCAACGAACTTCTTAACTATATTAGTCAATCCATCAGTACAAGTAATTAATACCGCCAAGGTTAACACCAGAATGGCAACTTCTTTCCAACTCAATTTCTTTTTTATTAGATAGAACAAATACAAAAAAAATGGAGTCAAATAAAATTGATTGGTGATAAATAACCAAAATTTATCTGCTGTAGTATTACCTAAATTGTTTAGATAAACCGCTAAATAATAATCTAAATTTATAATGGAATCTAACACTAGCGCTGTCTTTTAATTGGTCCGCTCATTTGCTCAATATCCTCTTTAGCCTTATCAATCTCTCTTGAAATATCTGAAGTCAAATCCATATTTAAATCTAAATTCAAATCTTTTTTGATATCATTTAAAGGGTTTATATCATTTAAATCACCCAAGCCGTTCGCTTCTGCACTTTTGGCAATTTCACTTTTAATTTCATTTGTTGCGTTGCGCAATTGTGCAAAACCTTTCCCTAAGGTTCTAGCAATATCAGGAATATTTTTTGATCCAAACAGCATCAAAGCTACTAGGATAATGAAGAAAATTTCTCCGCCGCCAATACCGAACATAATGTATTTATTTGTGTTTTTACAAACACAAAAATACAAAGAAATACAGCGTATTCATATAAATTTTATATTAAAATAAGGAAGACGTTGTGATATAAAAAAACAACCACAGTAAACTGTGGTTGTCTATATTAATTTTTGGAGTTTATCATCTTGAGGTATTTCTGTGCAATGTCTGCCATCATAAAATCACACATGTTCCTGTTTTTATTCTTTATGTTTAACATCAGGTATTTATCTGCTGCCGCATACATCACAAATCCGTCAACATAGATTTCAGGGATGTGGAATTCACTAATGATCCGCTCATCTGTATACATGGCGTGTACCTTGTTTATATTGGAATCCTCAAGAGCATATTCCTGCATTTTTTTTAAACTTTTGGTTTTCCCGTTGATCGCATTGAATAAGCCATCAACGCCATTCCTAGAAGTGTACAACCTGCGTTCCTCTTTGGTGTAAATCTTGGCCGGTTTGTCCAAAATCCCCATTTCATAGGCGTCTTTGTGTTTGGCATCGTTAATGATGACCTCATCTAAGATATAAGCATTCCCCTCTTCCAGGGTTATAAACACCAAATCTTGATCAAAATCTGTTGGTTTGACTACATAAAGCACTCCGTTGTAATGAATAGAAGAAAAGGTCAACGTATCTGAAGGTCTGGCTTCAATTGAAAAATAGCCTCCATTTGAAGTTTTAGAGTTCTTCTTCAACGATATATTTTGTATGTAAATATTTTCTAAGTTCCCACTGCTTCCTTTGACTTTTCCCATCAACAACTTGGGCTGTTGCGCAAAAGACAATTGGATGAAAAATGAGAATAAAAACACAAAAAGGAATTTAGTATTCATTCTGACTGATTAAGAAAGTAAATGTACAAGGTGCACTTCCTAAAAAGTTTAAATGTTTTGGTAAATAAATGTTAATATATTAAATCAAAACATAGTAATTCAGTAATAAATAACCTATAATAAAAACTAATTCTCAAGTAAAGTATTCAAATCTACTCCACCCTCTTTCATAATTTTTCTAAATTCTACTGCTCTTTCTGAGACAATTAAATCGCAAATCGTTTTATTTTGAAATTTTAATGCTTGGGGAAGCCGTTCATCATAAGAAGTATAAACTAAAAACCCGTTGATGTACAGCTGCGGTATTTTGTACACTTTAATCAAAGTCTCTTCTGTGAACATCATTGACAGTTGACGTTCAACAGCGACATATTTTTCAACTTTTACATTCTTTTTTAACTCTTTAATTTTTCCTGTTAAGGTGTTTATGATATAATCTAAATTGTCAATTATAAACAGTCCACCACCTGGATTCATTGCCGTGTACAACCTGCGTTCATTAGTAGTATACTTTTTAGCTGGTTTATTGAGTATCCCCAAAGCTGCAGGATCTAAACCCCTGGTATTGATTTGAATTTCCTTAAGTTCCGTAACGGTCAAAACAATATCAATCTCCTTTAGATCCCCTATTAAATCTTCTTTTTTTACCACATAAAATTTAGTTTCTGTAACAGAGGAACTCAAGGTTAAGGTATCATGCACAGCAGCCCGCATACTGAAATGTCCCCCTTCTTTAGTGTACACTTCTCTATACCTATTTTTTATTTCAACCTTCACTCCTTCCAAACCATTGTGTTGCGCTACAACTTTCCCATAAAACACTTGAGATTGAGCAAGACAAGAAACACTTGTTAACAAAAAGAATATATATAGCGTCTTCATAAAAAATATTTTACGGAAGTTACAAAATCAAACTAATATTTCAATTTATAAAACATACGCTTCAAATAATATGTTTAATTTTGAAACACAGATTCTGAGTTATGAAAAAAATGATTATTGCAAGTACATCAACTGTATTTGACGGCAGCTATTTAGACTATTTGTTACCAAAATTGGAATTGCACTTTAAAGATTGCAATACCATCACGTTTGTTCCTTATGCAAGACCTAGTGGACTCACACATGATGAGTACACAGAAAAGGTTTCTGTTGCATTTCAAAAAATAAACAAAAAGGTAGTGGGTTTACACACAATTGAAAACCCAAAAGAAGCAATTGAAAAAGCAGAAGCACTATTTACTGGTGGAGGAAACACCTTTTTATTGGTCTCCCAATTGTACAAGAATGACGTAATGGACGCCATAAAACAGGTAGTTAGAGGCGGAACTCCATATCTTGGAACTTCTGCAGGAAGTAATATCTGTGGATTAACAATGGGAACTACAAACGACATGCCTATTGTATATCCTCCAAGTTTTCAAACACTAGGTCTGGTACCTTTTAACATCAACCCACATTATCTGGATCCCGCTCCTGGTTCTACACATATGGGAGAAACTAGAGAAACAAGGATCAATGAATTTCACTTTTACAACCCACAACCTGTTGTTGGTTTGAGAGAAGGAAGCTGGTTGGAAGTAGAAGGAGGGAAAATCACCCTGGAAGGAACTTTGGACGCACGCATATTTGTTCAAAACAAAGAAGCGTATGAAGTGCCAAGTGGAAGTGACTTATCTGAACTTAAATAAAAAAAGACGGGACAATGTTCCGTCTTTTTTATTTAACACATTCAAATATATGCCTTTTACCAAACGTTAGTTGTTGTGATAAACAACAAAAATTATGTTTGATAAATTAATTAATGCATATAAACTGTATCGCAAAATAGACTTTGCTCAATTGGCAAAACTCAATGAAAAGGTGGATCTTGGAAATTTGATGCAACAGGTTGGAAAACTTGACGACAAACAATTGCAAGGCGTTGTAAAGATGCTTAGCGGCAACGGCAAGAAAAGAGAACTTCCTCCTGTCAATGCTGATTTTTACAATATGGATGAAAAATTATCCCTTGAAGAAAGAGCGCTGCAAATTAAAGTAAGAGAAACTCTTGAGAAGCGCATCAAACCAATTGTAAACGATTATTGGCTTCACGATTCCTTTCCATTTGAAATCATCCCCATATTAGCCGAGTTAAATATATGTGGAATCACTTATAAAGGATATGGCTCCAGAGAGATGTCTCACATCATGGACGGTATATTGGCCAGCGAATTGGCACGAGTTGACGCTTCTGTCGCTACCTTCTTTGGAGTACACAGCGGGTTAGCTATGGGTTCTATTTATTTATGCGGATCTGAACAACAGAAACAACAATGGTTGCCGCAAATGCAAAGCATGAAGCTTATTGGAGCATTTGGATTGACGGAACCTGAGGTTGGATCTGGCGCTGCAGGAGGCTTGACCACTACCTGTGAAAAAACACCTGAAGGCTGGGTGCTCAATGGGCAAAAAAAATGGATTGGCAACAGTACCTTTTCAGATTTGACCATTATTTGGGCGCGTTGTAAAAGCGATGGTGAAGTTAAAGGATTTATTGTCAAGAAAGACACTCCTGGATTTCACGTTGAAAAGATCAAGGATAAAATGGCCTTGCGCATTGTACAAAACGGCTTAATAACGCTGGACAACTGCCTTATTTCTGAAGCTGACAGACTACAAAATGCCAACACCTTTAAAGACACGGCTAAGGTTTTGCAAATGACGCGTGCTGGAGTAGCTTGGATGGCAGTTGGATGTGCTCGTGGTGCCTATGAAAACGCTTTGGAATATACCAAAACGAGACATCAATTTGGAAAACCTATCGCATCATTTCAATTGATACAAAATCACTTGGTTGAAATGCTATCCAATTTAACGGCTATGCAAACCTTGGTTTACAGGTTGTCTGAATTGCAAAACAGCGGACAGCTGAAGGACGAACACGCCTCTTTGGCCAAAGTATTTTGCAGTTTAAGAACACGAGATATCGTATCAAAAGCACGAGAAGTTATGGGAGGAAATGGCATATTATTGGAATATAATGTAGCGCGTTTTCTTGCAGACGCAGAAGCCATCTATTCTTATGAAGGCACCAAAGAAATCAATTCCCTTATTGTTGGAAGAAGCATTACTGGTTTTTCAGCATTTGTATAAAATGCAAAAAGGGTGTTCTGGAAAGAACACCCTTTTATATTGGAGCGGAAGACGAGGCTCGAACTCGCGACAACCAGCTTGGAAGGCTGGAGCTCTACCAACTGAGCTACTTCCGCATGATAGTTATTTGAAAACTGCTATCCAGTTTTGGAGCGGAAGACGAGGCTCGAACTCGCGACAACCAGCTTGGAAGGCTGGAGCTCTACC
>JAGHSS010000232.1 GCA_018065745.1 Candidatus Neoflavobacterium equi
GTTCTATATCTAACATCATTAGAAGCTAATTGACCAAACAATCCATAAGATACATTGAACAATACATCTCCATTAGTATCTTCATAAATTGTACCAATAGTACCTTGACCTGAAGTTACTCTTTTTAATTTAAATACAACCTCTGCATCTGTAGCATCAGACCAGATGCTCGTGTAATTAGCTGTAGTTGTTAATGGAACTGCAGCAACTACTTCTTGAGCAAATGTGATTGCATTGTCATAGTTTTTAGTATATAAAGCCACACGAGCTCTCATTGCTTGAACAGCTACAGGAGTAATTTTTGTTTTATCAGCATTAGTTGCAGACAAACGAGTTAACTCATTGTAAGCAGTTTCTAATTCAGAATTTACAAAATTAACAACATCACCAACAGAACTTCTACCAATTTGTTCAAAAACGATTGGTTTAGTAACTAAAGCAATACCCTTAGCATTCATATCTGTGTAAGACTCACCAAAATAACGCAACAAATCAAAATGAGCATTAGCTCTGATTGCTTGTAATTCTGCTTTGTACTTTGCAGCCTCATTAATATCAGCTTCAGATGTTAAGTTTAATGTTTCAATTTTTTCTAAAACAACATTAGCTCTATTAATTGTAGCATAGTAACTTGAATACAAAGAAGCAGCTTCTGTAGTACCTGTATTGATACTCCAAGTGTGTACTTGAACACCAGAACCACGGTTTGTAGCTGGTTTACGAACTTCATCAGAGAAATAAGAATTCCACTCAATTGCAGTTGATCCACCAATTCCAATGTAAGCACCATTCATAGCTGATCTTAAATCAGAAATGGTTAGTACTGCATTCTCATCAATAATTTCATCCTTTGCACCAATTTTGTAGGCGTCTTCACAGGATACTAATCCAGCAGCGAAAATTGCCGCTAATATTATATTTCTAACTTTCATAATTCTAGATTAAAAATTTAAGTTTACACCCATGGTAAAGATTCTTGGCGTTGGATACTCATAAGTAGCAATGTTGTTAGAATCTTCTGGATCAAATCCAGTAAACTCAGTCCAAGTTGCTAAGTTTTGAGCTTGTAAATAAATACGGAAACTATCAACATATTTGTTGTTTCCTAACAATTTATTTGTAAAGTTATAACCTACTTCAACGTTTCTCAATTTGATGAAAGAAGCGTCTTCAATATCTTTAGATGTAAATTGTCTGTTGTATGCATAAGATTGAACTTCCGTAATATCTCCTGGTTGTTGCCACATATCGTTCATGATTGTTGACAAGTTGTATGTTCCAGCAAAGTTTGCATTTTCAGAGAAAAATGTTTGGTTGTTAAATCTGTGGTAGTCTTTAGCAAAAGTAAACAATGAAGAGAAATCAAAGTTCTTGTAGCTAAATCTGTGTCCAAAACCTCCTGTATATTTAGGAATGTAAGATCCGTAGTTAGCAACAGAGTTCGCATCGCTGTATTCTGTTGTAACATTACCGTCTAAATCTAAGTATAAAGGTTGCCCATTAGCTGGGTTAACTCCAGCCCATCCAACAACATAATGCGTACCAAAAGATTCCCCAGTTCTAACGATAGAAGTACCTAATTCGTACTCATTCACTTGACCTAAAGATTTGATCTCATTTTTGTTGTAGTTACCATTAACAAATAAACTGAAAGACACGTCATCAGACTTCACGATGAAACCTTCCAAAGACAAGTCAATACCTTTATTTTGCATTTTACCAGCATTCACGTCAAGAGAACCACGACCTGATTCAAGAGGAAGTGTTTGCTCAATTAACAATTTAGAAGTGTTGTTGATGTAATATTCAACAGTACCTACTAATCTTCTGTTTAACACAGAGAAATCAATACCAAAGTTAATTTTCTTAGCTTCTTCCCACTGTAAGTTAGGGTTAGGAACTGAAGTTTGAACAATTCCACCAACTCCGTTGTAGTTTGTTGTACCCCAAGTTGCATATTGTTGGAAATCACCTAAACCAGATTGGTTACCTGTTGTACCAATACTCGCTCTGAATTTCAAATCTTGGAAGAATTTTTGATTTTGCATAAACCCTTCGTTGATCACGTTCCAGTTACCTCCTACAGACCAGAAAGTACCCCATTTGTTAGCGTCAGCAAATTTTGAAGATGCATCACGACGAATAGAGAAATCTACTGTATATCTGTCATCATAAGAATATTTACCCAAACCAAAATAAGAGAACAATCCGCGTTCCTGAACATAACCAGAAACTGTTGGGATTAATCCATTAACTGTTGATCCTGTTGTAATACCAGCTGCATAACCAGGCATCGCTGGATTGATTCCAAAACCTCTGAAAGAACTTACTGTTCTGTGCTCTTTGTAGTACTCAACATAAGCACCAAAGTTTACACTGTGTTTATCATTGAAAGTCTTGTCAAAAACAATTCTAGAAGTATTGTTTAAGTTTAAGAAATTGTAGTTCGCTTCTCCATAGAAACCTTGTCCACCTGGAGATACTGAAGCACCATAGAAAGTACTTGGATCTCTGTATGAAGAAGTTCTGTCATAAGCATAATCAATACCAAAGTCTACACGTGCAGAAATATTCTTGTGTAATTTAGTTTCACCATATACACCAGCAGTAATTTTTACTTGGTCATTATTTCTTCCGTTTTTCTCAATATCCTCAAGAGATTGTGCTCCAAGGTTACCGGTACGTGTATCATAAGCTCCAGTAGCAGTGTATGGGCTGTAGTATGGCTGTGCCAAATAAGCTACTGCAAATGGGTTGTTGATGTAAACACCACCTTCAGTTGTCATTAAAGTAGATCTAGAATATCCTAAACCAACATTGTAACCAACTGTAGTTTTGTCAGAAACTCTATTTTCTAAGTTAGAACGCATGTTAAAACGTTTTAAGCTAGATGTTTTAGCAATACCATCTTGCTCAAAATAAGCTAAAGATGTATAGAATCTTGTTTGATCTGAACCTCCACGAATGTTTAATTCATGAGATTGAGTAGTACCTGTTCTGAAAAATACATCAGCCCAGTTTGTATTTGTTTGAGCTGCAGCAGCTGCAATTTGCTCATCAGACATACCAACTCCCATACCGTTACCGATAGTACGTTGGAATGTTAATAAATCTGCAGTACCCATCATGTCAAATTTAGCATTACCCATTTCAGTAATACCATATTGTGAACGGTAAGTAAATTTAGTTTTTTCACCAAAATTACCTTTTTTAGTAGTAATAACAATTACCCCACCAGAAGCACGAGAACCATATTTTGAAGTTGCAGCAGCATCTTTCAATACAGTTACAGATTCAAAATCGTTTGAATTCAACGATGCGAAATCAGAAGCTTCAATTGGGAAACCATCCATGATGTACAAAGGACCTGCATCACCATTGATAGAGTTTTGACCGTGAATTTTTACAGTTGCAGCAGTTCCTGGTTGTCCAGATCCTGAAGATACTTGTACCCCAGCTGCTTGTCCTTGTAAAATTTGCTCAAATGATGTAAAAGCTACGTTTTCAATTTGTGAAGCTTTTACTGTTGTTACAGAACCTGTTACTTTAGCTTTGTTTTCTCTAGCATAACCTGTTACAACCAATTCAGTCAAATCTGTACTTGAGCTTTTCATAACTACATTAACTGTATTAGAAGCTCCTACTTTAACTTTTTGCGTTTCATTACCAATAAATGAAAACACTAAAACGTCTCCTTGTTTAGCTTGGATTGTATATTCACCATCTAAACCAGTTTGCGTTCCAAACTTTGTTCCTTCTACTAGAACAGAAACTCCAGGTAACGAAGATCCTGACTCAGTCACAATACCAGAAATTGTTTTCTGTTGTGAAAAAGAAAGCTGACACATAAACGCTACAATAAGCGTTAAGATCCATTTAAACTTCAATCTCATTTTATTTTTTTTAGAGTTAGTTAAAAAACAGATATCATAATTTAAAATTAAAAGACAAATAATTTGTTAACTTTTTTTTAAGAAAAAGAAAACAATAAATTATGAATTTGTATATTATAAAATAGTTTTCTTTGTTAATCAATGGATTATAACAAAAATAACCTTAATTAAACCTTAATTTATTTGATGATTACTTTCTGAGTCAACTTGCTTTCCCCAGTGCTTAATTCAAACATATAAACACCTTTATTCAAAGAAGACATATCAAAAGTAGTGTGGTTAGAAAACTTAACTGCTTTTTGATTCATAACCAATCTACCTTGAACATCATATACATTCATTACACCATCAAAATCAGCATCTAAAGAAACATTGAAAATTCCAGTAGTAGGATTTGGATAAATTTTCATAACACCTTTTTCAAAAGCACCAACTCCAGCAGTTCTAGATGCATTGGAAACCACTAAAGCAAAATTTTGAGTTCTTGTCAATGTCCCTTTGTGAGTAACTCTCAAGGTGTAATTTCCAGATGGAACTGTAATTTCTACTTGCTCAATATTGTCTAATGAATTATCTGCTTTTAACGCACCTCCATTCAAGAAGTCACGATTCAAAACCCATGGAAGGTACTCTACACCATTTTTGAAAAGTCTCAAATCTAAATCGTTTACCAATTTAGAAGTTGGGTCATTCATTACAATGTTATTTGATACTGTTCCCGCTGGATCAGTCCAACCAATAGTAGCTTTTAATTTTTGACCTGTTGAAGTAATTGTCGTTTCATACACTTCTCCATTAGCCAAAGACAATTCATCTATAATAGAAGTAGTATTTCTAGCAGTGATTAATTTTGCAGCAGCTTCAGCATTAATTAACCCCCATCCAAATTTATGATCTGGACCGTCTGTAGTACCCGCTTCATCAGCTGTGTTTGTCATTACCGTTTTCAATGTTGCGGCTTTCATATAAGAACCGTTAAGATTGAAATAATGCTGTTGATATAGCGCTAAGGTTGCAGCAACTGCAGGCGCAGCCATAGAAGTTCCTTGTTTACTTCCTTCAGCAGTATCGCTATCAGAACTCAATGATAAAACCCCAACTCCCTTAGCAGAGATATCTGGTTTGATTCTATAATCATCTGTTGGCCCCCAGCTACTGAAAGTACTCATGGAAACTGAATTTGGACCTGTGTAAGACAAGGTTTGATTTACAGCCGCTACAACAATTCCATTTTTAGATGTTTTATTACCGATCAACAAATCAACTCCAGCGGTATTGTCATAAGCTCCACTTCTGTCATTACCTGCTGAAATTACAGGTTGATAGTATGGAAAACTGTTCATTAATTCATCCCATGTTTTAGAATCATTGCTGTATGCACCTCTTAATTTTTCATCAACATATTGGATTCTTGCACCATAAGAATGGTTTGATAATAAATAACCACCACGCGCAAAAGTTAAAATTTCTGTAACGTCATTATCAAATGTATGTCCAAAAACATGACCATTAAATGCCAATCCCTTTCTCAAAGCATTCCCTGCTCCAGAACCAACAATAGTTCCTGTAACGTGTATTGCGTGATCATTGTCTTCATCTGGCGTCAAAAAGTTTTCACCATCTTTGATTGTAACTCTATCAACTAAATCCTGATGCGTTTTTCTGATTGGTCCACCATCCCAAACTCCAACAGTGATTCCTTCACCATTCAGATTTAAGTTAAGGCTACCTCCTGTGTTGACTTTGTTTACTCTAGCAGTAATTGCAGATCCACTGTTGTCAACTCTGTAATATATAGGTGATTTTTCTTCCCATCCAACCAAAACGTTTACATGACCTTGCTCATCCTTGAAACGAATTGGTAAATTATTGGCTAATGCTTGTTCTTTAGCATAAGCCAAACGTTGTTCATACTTAGAGACCAACTCTTTTGAAAAGGTTGAAACCGCTTCTTGGTCCATCTCTGAAATAATTATATCTCTTGAACTTTTATCTTGAGCTTGTAAACTCAACACTGAAAATAGCGTTGCGATTAATAAGTATTTTTTGTTCATAATCTATGTTTTGTTTGCTAAAATATGTAAAAAAAAAGAAACGTACATGTTAAAATTAACAATTTACCTACAAAACCGGCTTTGAATGAAATAATTAAATA